>JAUIEG010000703.1 GCA_030428745.1 Alphaproteobacteria bacterium | reverse complement strand
GGCGTCGTAGAGCCTGCGGAATAGCGTGACGACCTTCAATAGGTTCGGCGACGCGCCGCCCCTTGAACGGGAAACGCCGGTGACCGGTGGAACGTGGCGCGTTCCGACGGAAACGCCGGTCGCCTTCGTTTATAACAAGCGCAACTATGCGGTCATGCTGGCGACGCCCGCCGACATGGAAGATTTCGCCGTCGGTTTTTCTCTGACGGAACGGGTCGTCGACAAAGTGGACGATATTGCCTCGGTCGACATTCATCAAAGCGCGCGGGGGATTGAGCTTCATCTTTCCATTGCGCAGGAAAAGCTTGAGCGGCTCGATATCCGCCAACAGCGGCGTAATCTGGTTGGACGTGCCGGATGCGGTGTTTGCGGCCTTGAAAACGCCGAAACGTTTTTTGAAACGCTTCCCAAAGTTGCTGGCGCGCCCGTTGAAATCGATATGGCGGCGCTGGCGCGGGCGCTGGTGGATTTGCGCGCGCATCAACCTTTGAACGAGGCCACAAGGACTGTTCATGGCGCCGCCTGGGCGACGCGGGACGGGGCCATCCTGACCGTGCGGGAGGATGTGGGCCGTCATAACGCGCTCGACAAGCTGATCGGCGCCTTGGCTCGTGAAGGCGCGGATATGACGGCCGGTTTTGTCTTAATGTCGAGCCGTTGTTCCTATGAAATCATTGAAAAATGCGCGATAATTGGCGTTCAGGCTGTCGCCAGCGTGTCTGGCCCGACTTCTTTCGCAATTGCAAAAGCGCGGGAGGCGAATGTGAGTTTGTATTGCCGTGATGGAAAGACTTTTGTTCGCGCCGCCCCATAAATGTATGCTATACATACAATCTCAAAAATAAGGGAGGGCCGGCAAGACCGGCTAAGATCGCATGACGCAAGATAATTTGCCCGCGCCGGGCGCTCCTGACATTGAGATCGCCCGTGCGGCGAAAATGGACCCAATCCTGCCGCTCGCGGAAAAACGCCTCGGCGTGCCTCCGGAAGCGCTGGTGCCTTATGGACACCACAAGGCGAAGGTTTCTCTCGAATACATCAATTCCGTGAAAGATCGCAAAGACGCCAAGCTGGTGCTCGTCACCGCTATTACGCCAACGCCGGCCGGTGAGGGCAAGACGACAACCAGTGTCGGCGTGACGGACGGGCTGAACCAGATCGGCGTCAACGCCATGGTCTGTCTTCGTGAGCCGTCGCTCGGCCCCTGCTTCGGCATGAAAGGCGGCGCCGCCGGGGGCGGGCGGGCGCAGGTCATTCCCATGGAGGATATCAACCTTCACTTTAATGGTGACTTCCATGCGATCACATCCGCGCACTCGCTGCTCGCGGCAATGATCGATAATCACATCTATTGGGGCAACGAGCAGGAGATCGATCCGCGCCGCGTTGTCTTCCGCCGCGTTGTCGACATGAATGACCGCGCTCTGCGCAATATCGTCATCGGCCTTGGCGGGCCTGCCAACGGCGTGCCGCGCGAAAACGGGTTCGACATTACGGTTGCGTCGGAAGTCATGGCGATCCTGTGTCTGGCAAATGATATTGAAGATTTGCGCGACCGCCTGAGCAAGATCATCGTTGCGCGCCGCCGCGACAAGTCGCCAGTGACGGCGGGCGACATCGGCGCGGACGGCGCCATGGCGGTGCTCTTGAAGGATGCGTTACAGCCGAACCTGGTGCAGACGATCGAGCACAACCCGGCGTTCATTCATGGCGGTCCGTTCGCCAACATCGCCCATGGCTGTAACTCTGTGATGGCGACAAAGACGGCGATGAAACTCGCTGATGTTGTTGTCACCGAAGCCGGATTCGGCGCCGATCTCGGCGCGGAGAAGTTCCTCGATATTAAATGCCGTCAGTCTGGCTTGTGGCCGGATGCAGTCGTTCTCGTGGCGACGGTGCGTGCCCTCAAAATGCAGGGCGGCGTCGCCAAAGGCGATCTTGGCGCGCCCAACGCCGGCGCCGTTGAAAAAGGCGCTGTCAATCTCAAGCGCCACATCACCAACCTGAAAAAATACGGCCTCAACCCAGTCGTCGCCATCAACCATTTCA
>JAUIEG010000702.1 GCA_030428745.1 Alphaproteobacteria bacterium | reverse complement strand
CCGGAAACGCCGCCAATCTAGGGTTCCGGGAACTGCAAGCGGGGACCCTTCATGGCCATGCTCGCCGCCGATTTTTCGCCCGAGCGCCTTCTTAAAGGCGCTCAAGAATTTAAGAGTCCAGCATGACGCATGAATCTGCGATCATGCATCATGCTGAGGCGCGCCGCAGCGACTGGAGCCTTCCGGTCGTGACGTTCGGCGTCTATGTGGCGGTCTGTGTCCTTGCGCTCCATCCGACGGCGCTCTCCATGGCGCAAACCTGGCTGTCCTCCTCCAGCTACCACCATGGCGTCGCTGTTGCGCCACTGGCGCTGTTGATGATCCTCTCGCGCCCGCGCATCGATCCGGCCACTGGTCCCTTGAGCCTTGTGGCCATCGCTGGCGCCGCCGCGCTCTGGCTTGCCGGCCGCGCCGCCGGCGTCGCACTGGTCGAACAATTCGCGTTTGTCACCCTTTTGATTGCCGGCGCATGGGCGATGTTCGGGTCCGGCGCAGCGAAACTGTGGGCGCTGCCGCTTCTGTTTCTTTACTTCATGGTTCCTTTTGGCGAAGTGCTGATCCCGTTTTTGCAGGCGCTGACCGCCAATGCGGTGACAGGGCTTCTTAATCTCTTTGGCGTTAGCGCGGTCATCGACGGAACGCTGATCCGCACCGACGCCGGGTTATTTGAAATCGCCGAAGCGTGCGCCGGGCTCAACTTCCTGTTGGCGGCGCTGATGGTCGCCTGCGTTTACGCCAGCCAGACACTGCACCGCTTCAAAACGCGCATCGCTTTTATCGCGATCGCTGCCGCGGTCGCTACGCGGTCGGGCCGGATCACCTGGTGATGGGCCTTCTGCTCTACGCCGCCGTTTTTGCGATCCTCTTCTGGATCGGCGCCAGGATGCGCGGGCCACAGGGGCTTGGGCTGGAACATGCCCCGGTTCATGCGCGCCGCGCCTGGCGTTATTCCATCGCGCTGGCGGCGTTTGTCCCAGTGATCGCCGCGTCCGCCTACGCCGCCTATGTCATCGACAGCGGCGCAACGATAACGCCGCCCAAACTGTCTTCGTTGAGCGCTTCGGGCTGGCGCCTGTTGCCTGCGCCGCAGAACTGGACGCCGGCCATCAATGCTGACCGGACCGAGACCGTCACTTATGAACGCAATGGGGAGAGGGTATATGTCTCCACTGCGCTATTCGACAAAGATCGCGCCGGACGGGAAATCATCAACCGCATGAACACACCGGCGGATGGCGATGACTGGCGCAAAATAGCCGACCGGCAGGAAGTGGTTTACCTCTTTGGCGATTCAAAAGAGATTCCACTGGAAATTCTCGCAGGGCCGGACCGGCGGCGCCTTCTCGTCGCGACCGCTTACTGGCGCGGTGATGATGTCTACACGAATAAACTCGCTTTCAAATGGGCGCAGATGAAAGACAAACTCAAAGGCGTCAATCCACCGGGCGGAATCATCATGATCGCAGCGGATTATGCAGGCAATCCGGCGGATGCCCTGGCGCGCATTCGCTCTTTCACGAACGACGTTGAACGCTTCGCCGACTGGCGCGCGCGAATGAGGCGCGCGTCCTGACCCATGTGCGGCATTGCAGGCATTTTTGATCTCGGCGGCGTTCGCGACATCGACCGCGCGGCGTTGAAGCGGATGACGGACGCCCTCGCCCATCGCGGGCCTGACGGCGAAGGGTTTTATTTTGCGCCCGGCGTCGGGATGGGCCATCGCCGCCTCGCCATTATCGACCGCGAGGGCGGCGCCCAGCCCTTTCACACGCAATCGGGCGGCATCCTCACTTACAATGGCGAAATCTATAATTACGAGAAACTCTCGCGTCTGCTTCGAGAGAATGTCCAGCTCAAAACCCGCTCCGATACGGAAGTGCTTGCCGAAGGCCTGTCGCGCGACGGCCCGGAATTCCTGCACAAACTTCGCGGCATGTTCGCCTTTGGGTTTTACGAACCGGACGCGCACCGGCTGACCCTTGCGCGCGACCGTCTGGGCGAGCGGCCGCTTTATTACGCTGAGACCAATGACGGCTTTTTGCTGTTCGCC
>JAUIEG010000701.1 GCA_030428745.1 Alphaproteobacteria bacterium | reverse complement strand
AGATTAGCCAGCGTTCCGGATTCGCTGCCGCCATCGAGCACTCGAAAGGTCAGATCGGCCGCTTCATCCGAAAGACCGCAAGCATGAACCACGATCTGGTCGAACTTGTTCATCGCCGCATGTTCGAGAATACGGGCGCGCACCGTTCCATTCGGCTCGAAAGCGTCCACACGCCCGCCCGGACCGACGAGCGAGGCGGCGAACAGGGATAACAGGCCGATATTGGCGCCGCCATCAATGAACTGCCCGCCGGGTTTCAGGACGGCGCGCATGATGAGCAGCAATTCAAGTTCCTGATAGCGTCCGAGGAAATACGTCCCGCGCTCGAAAGCTGCGGAAAGATCCAGCCAGACATCGCCGGCGCCGCTTTTGAGCGTGATCTTTTTCCAGCCCGCATCCGCCCAGCGCTGATTGTGGTCAAAGCCAAGACCGGCGATGCGATACAGCTTCCCCCACCCCGGCAACTCAGCGCGCGTCCAGGGAAGCACCCCGGCATGAAGTCCAAGTTGCGCTATTTTCCGCTGCTGAGGCATAAATTCCCACCCTGTGATTCCCGCAATGGGGCATTGTGCAGGATTCGCGTCCTGCAAGATGCAGGCCCGGCGAAATAAAGACTTTTTGCGAGGACCGGCCGCCTAGAATTCAACCAATTCTTCGGGGGCGTTCGGATCGGGCGCCGGCTCACGCGCCGGACGCCAGCCCGTGCCGTCGTTACAGGCCGCACCCTCACCTTCATACCGGTCTGAATAGACATTGATCCGCTGCGTGAAGTTCCGGCACAGAACCGGCTTGCGCATGGGGCCGCCCGCCAGCTCCAGCTCAGAACCCGGGGCCTTGATGAGAAGGTCGCCAAACACATAGCCGCGCACGACGCCGTTCGACGCAATCAGCATCCAGTTCTTGTCGCGCACGCGCCCCACAACCTCAACGCCCGACCCCGACGGCAGCACTTCAACCGCCTTGAAGCCGGTGCCCGGTCCGGTGCGGATATTGGAATTGCGCGTCAGCACATAAAGCCCGAGATCGGTTTCAACAATCTGCGCCAGATCGAGATCGCCGCGCGCCGCGTCGATGCGCATAGCGGGATCGGCTTTGAGGTTGGCGAGCGCATAGCCGCCCGGCGAAACGGCGCCCGTCGCGCGCCGTCCGCGCCAGTTTTGCGCCGAGCCCGTATCGACGGCGCGCAAAACGGCGCCCGAAAGCGCTTCCTGATCGGCATTATTCAACTTGTCCGCAACCGGTGTGCCTTGCGCAAAATTAACGCTGTCGCCGGAAAAAGGATCGAGAGAGCCCATGCTGGAACACGCGCCGAGAAGCCCCGCGCCGATCGTCGTTAATGCAAACAATCGGAATGTCCGGAACCGTTCAAAGATCATCATTCGTCTCCTTTTCGCGCTGTTTCCAGCGACACATTCTTTACCTTTGTTGCACACTCTCCGCCGAATGTGGAGGGAGGAAACGTGGCGCCGGGACCATCACGTCTGAACCAGCTTATGGAGCTTGCGCGCGAGGGCTCGCCCGACGCGCGCCGCGACCTGTTGCGCCAGATGACGGACCTTTTTATGGCGGCGCCAGCTAAACATTCCGTTGAAGCCCTCCAGCATTTCGAAGCCATCCTCGGTCAACTCGCCGGCAATGCGGACCAGGCGCTGCGGCGCGAAACCGCCGAACGCCTTGCTGACGCGCCCTACGCGCCGAGAGGGCTGATCGCGCTCTTCGCTCATGACGACATCGCGGTCGCCGAACCCGTTCTCAAACGCTCAACCGCGCTTGGCGAAGACGATTTAATCGCCATCATTGCGCTGCAAAATCAGGGACACATCAACGCCATCGCCCGCCGCCGCGAGGTCACCGCCAGCGTCGCCGACGCCATTGTGGAACATGGGCGTGAAGTCGCGCTGATGAGCCTCGCCAAAAATCAGGGCGCGCAGTTCAGCCCCGCCGCCATGCGCGCCATGGTGGCGAGAGCGCGCAAATCTACCGACCTGCAAGCGCCCATGACCGGCCGCTACGACCTGCCGCCGCAACTTTTGACGCAGCTTTATTTCTATGTCGC
>JAUIEG010000700.1 GCA_030428745.1 Alphaproteobacteria bacterium | reverse complement strand
GTGCAAGCAGCTCGGGCCCCTGATTGAGCGCGCTGTGCGCGCCGCTGGCGGCAAGGTCAAGCTCGTCAAGATCGACATCGACAAGAACCAGATGCTGGCGTCGCAAATGCGCATCCAGTCGATCCCGACGGTTTACGCCTTTTTTCAGGGGCGGCCCGTGGACGGGTTTCAGGGCGCCTTGCCGGAAAGTGAAATCAAGGCCTTCATCGACCGCCTGCCGCAGGCGGACGGCGCTGCAGGCGCGATGGGCGGCAATGAGCAGGATTCCCTCGCCATGGGCGATGCGGCTTTTGAAGCGGGCGACGTAGGGACGGCGGCGCAGTTTTACGCGCAGGCCGCGCAGTCTGATCCGGAAAACATCGCCGGGCTTGCCGGGCTTGCGCGCTGTCATCTAGCCCTTGGCGACAAGGACCAGGCGCGCGACACGCTCGCGATGATCCCGGAAGCCAAGCAAAACGATCCGGCGGTCGCGAGTGTTAAAGCCGCCCTTGCGCTTGCTGAAAGCAGCAGCGACACGAACGATCTCGCTGCGCTGGAAGAAGCCGTCGCACAGGCGCCGGAAGATCTCGACAAACGCTTTGCGCTCGCCAATGGGCTGCTCGGCTCAGGCGCTATGGAATCGGCGATCGATGCGCTCCTCGCCATTATTGAACGTGACCGGGACTGGAATGAAGGCGCCGCCCGCGAAAAACTCCTGACCGTGTTTGAAGCGCTGGGGCATACTCACCCGGCGACGATGCGCGGCCGCCGGCGCCTGTCGTCAGTTCTCTTTTCCTAAAGCTGTTGGAGCAAAACCGCATGAAGGGGGCGAAAAGTCCCGCAAGACTGAAAGCGAAGCCGGAAACATTGCCATTGTTTCCGCTTGAAGGCGCGCTTTTGCTCCCGGGCGGACAGTTGCCGCTCAATATTTTCGAACCCCGTTATCTCGCCATGGTTGATGCGGCGCTGGCCGGCGATCGCCTCATCGGCATGATCCAGCCGCGCGACGAGATCAACACCGAAAAACCAGCGCTTTACGGCGCCGGTTGCGCGGGTCGCATCACCTCTTTCGCGGAAACCGGCGACGGGCGGTATCTCATCAACCTGACCGGCACGCACCGTTTTCGGCTCGCGGAAGAGGTTGCCGGGGATGCGCCGTTCCGCCTCGCGCGCCCCGACTGGGCTGCGTTTGGCGCCGACGACGAAACCGATGTGAGCGCCGACACAGTAGATCGTGAGGCGCTTCTCGAAGCGCTCCAGGATTATCTTGATACGGAGCAATTAGAGATTGAGTGGGAGAAAGCCGCCGCCGCCCCTATCGAGGCGCTGGTGGTGTCGCTCGCTATGGGGTGCCCATTCCAGCCGAATGAGAAACAGGCGTTGCTGGAATCTAAAACCCTTGCGGAACAGGCTGAGTGTCTCGCCGCCCTGATGGCGCTGGCGGGCGGTGCGGATGACGACGACGCCCCCTTGCAATAGCCTTCTCGTGCTTAGTGGAGAATTTGGATCATGACGGAAACAGCGGCGCCGGAAATCGACAAGCGGTTATTGGAGATTCTTGTCTGTCCCCAGACCCGGGGGCCCCTTGTCTATGACCGCGACCATCAAGAGCTTCTGAGCAAAAAAGCGCGGCTGGCCTACCCGGTGCGCGACGGCGTGCCGATCATGCTCCCCGATGAGGCCCGCAGCCTCTCCGATGAGGAGCTGCGCGCGCTTTAAGGCCGCAGGCGGGGGAGGGACGAACCGGCCCGGACTGTGCAAGATATCAAGACAGGCGTGTCTGAAACCGCGCCTTGATGTGCCGCAGGGAAACAGGTTCGGAGACAAAGCGCCCGTGACAGCGCAGGGGGACATCGTTGAAAGCCAGATTGGCGCTGACAGTGAGCCGGCGCTCCGCGCGGCGTTGATCCCTTGCGACGAGGCGGCGGGTCTGGAGCCTGCCATGACGGCGCTCTGCGAAGACCTCATTGAAGACAATCCGTTCTTTGCGCCGGCGGCGCTCCTACCGGCGCTTGACGCCTATGGCGACGAGAAAATGCGGCTCGCTTGCGTCTGGAGCGGTGACCGGTTGATCGGCCTC
>JAUIEG010000037.1 GCA_030428745.1 Alphaproteobacteria bacterium | reverse complement strand
GGCGTTTTTCTGCCCCATGGCAGTCGCCATCGCCTCGCTTCAGGCCCCAATGTTTCTGTTTCTGAACCGCTTATGGAATTGCTTCGGCGTAAGCCGGGAGATTATGTTTTTCATCATGGCGGTGAAGGCGCGCCAATTCAATTTATTGCAGGCGGCTCTATCTGGGACGATGCAGCCAAAGCGACAGTAGCCAGGTATCTTCCTGAGGCGCTCATTGTGCGTAAAGACGAAGTTCAACCTTTGGACCATATTGAAATAATCAACAAAATGGTTGTGAAAGAGGCGGTTTCGCCAAGATCGCAGTCGGGATTAATCGTCAACGGTCTTTTCAATCTCATGCTGACGGAATTCTTGGCGGTTGTATTCTCCACACGACCGCACGGACCAAACTTTGAAGAGAAATCTTTATCAGGACAAATTGCGCGCGCGTTACTGCTGATTCACAATTCCGCTTCGTCCGATTGGACGAGCACATTATTGGCGCAGCGGGTCGGTCTCTCGCGTTCCGTCTTTTCGAGAAAATTTACGGCCGAAACTGGCCGCTCTCCTGGCGCCTATATCAAGCAGTTCCGATTACAGCGCGCCGCCAATCTTCTGCAACAATCCCAAGTCAGCATCGCAGACGCGGCAGAGCATGCGGGCTACGCTTCGATCCCCTCTTTTTGCCAGGCCTTCAAGGCAAATTTTGGCGAAACACCGCATGAATGGCGCCGAACAAAGACCTAAAGCCACTTTGCCCGATCGAATTTGTCACTTGCAAAATCTTCAAAAATGCAGAAATATTGTCTGACATTATCGAGAGGTTAGGCATAACTAGCTCATATTCAAGGGTTTTTCTGGGAGGGATCTGGAAATGATGCGTACAAAAACGGCGACAGCGCTCGCCATGGTTGCAGGAATCACCGCGGCGTCACCAGCCGTCGCCATCCAGACCGCAGGTCTCGACGAAATAGTGGTAACCGCACGAAAGAAAGAGGAAAGCCTGCAAAATGTTCCCGTCGCGATCACCGCTATCGGCGGCGATGAGCTTGCGCGGCGCAACATGTTCGACATGGTTGACCTTGGCGACTTTATTCCCAATGCGAAGTTCGAGGCGGGAACTACTGATGTTGGCGGCGCGGCGAATGCGACATTCTATATCCGCGGCGTCGGACAACTCGACTATGCGCCCACGACCGACCCGGGAGTGGGCCTTTATGTCGATGGTGTATTCTTCGGCCGTGTTCAGGGCGCCGTGATGGAGCTCGCTGACATCGATCGCGTCGAGGTCCTGAAAGGTCCGCAGGGAACTTTGTTTGGCAAAAACACCATGGGCGGCGCAATAAACGTCACAACAAAACGTCCTGATGACGAGTTTGGAGGCTTTGGCACGCTCACTGTCGGCGAAGATGAACGCATCAATTTTGATGGCAGCGTCAATATTCCCCTCGGTGAGAATTTTTTCAGCCGATTTTCGATCTCCACCCGCAATCAGGAAGGTTTCGTGCGCCTACCTTATGACGGAGACCGCAAAGTCGGCGACGAGGGTACGATCGTCGCGCGCGGCACATTCCTTTACACGCCGTCCGAGGCGACAGATGTGCTGCTGGCGCTCGATTACACCAACATCGACGCCGACGCGAATATCGGCATTCCGGTCTTTAATGAGCCGGCAAATCTCGCGCTGTTGTGGAACAATTTGGTCGGCATTCCGAATATGACGCCGCTCAGCGACACATTCGAAACGCAAGACCTGCGACTAAGTTTCGCCACAGGCGCCAATGCGGTGAACTATAAAGGGGGCGGTGTTTCTCTCAACATCGATCACGATTTCGGCGCGACGCAAATCCGGTCTATTTCCGCCTACCGGCAATTCTCGTCGCGCAACCAGCGTGACAATGACAGTTCACCGGTGGATTTTGGCCAGCTCGATTATCGCGACGAGCAATGGCAGATCAGTCAGGAATTCAATATCTTCGGAAATCTTTTCTCTGAAAATCTGCGCTATACAGCTGGTCTTTATTATTTCCATGAAGAGGCTGAGAGTCTTTGGACCGTTGGCCTTGCGCCAGGTCTTTATCAAGCATTGGAAATGTTGCCCGCGCCCGTGATCCCGGCTTTGCCGAGCAGCACCTGCCCACCCATGGGTCCGATGGATATTTGCGCCGGCGGCGCGGGCAACCCGATCAATTTCGGCTTTGATATCGCTGGCGTCCTCAACCCCCGCGTCGACGCCAGTTCCTATGCAGCGTTTGCGGAACTTGAGGTCGACATTACTGACAGGCTCACCTTCGTTGCTGGCGGACGTCTTACTTACGACAAGAAAAATTACGCCTACAGCCAAACGGCGATATTCACTGGCTTTCCGACCGTACCGGAAACAACGATAGAAACCGACTGGACGGATATTTCTCCTCGCTTCACGCTGAGCTACAGGCCGTCCGAATCCGTTTTGATTTACGGCACCGTTTCCAGTGGATACAAAGCCGGCGGCTTCAACGCGCGGCCCGTCAATCCGGTCGTCGCCCAGCGCCCGTTCGATCCGGAAAAGATATGGTCTTACGAAATCGGATCGAAGGCGGACCTTGCCAATGGGCGACTTCGTTTAAATACGGCCGCATTCTTCTACGACTATTCCGACATGCAGCTTCAAGCCAATGACGTTGTCGGCGCACAGACAGTTCAGGTCATCGACAATGTCGGCAGCGCAGAAATCTGGGGCGTCGAGGTCGATGCGACCGTTCTCGTGACCGAGGAGTTCCGGCTCTATGGTTCCGTTGGCTATCTCAATGCGGAGTACAAGGAAACGCAGCAAGCCATCACCGGCATCACGCTTGACACGCAGTTGCCAAAAACGCCGGAATGGTCAACGACGGCGTCCGCAGAATACATCCTGCCCACCGAGGTCGGAGAGTTTCTCGCCCGTATTGACTACTCATGGGTCGATGAAAGCTTCGCCGATGTTCGCAATACGCCGTCTCTTCGCCAGCGAGCGCACAGCCTGTTGAATGCGCGCCTTGGCTGGACCTCTGAAAGCGGCCAGTTCGGGCTCGCCATATACGGCAAGAACCTTACGGATGAAGCGTTCGTGGCGAACGGGTTTGACGTCTCCGCGGCGACAGGCCTTGTCATTGCAATTCCGAATGAACCCAGAGAAATTGGCGCCCAGATGACCGTGCGTTTCTAAGTTCACCCCCCCCCCGCGCGAAAGCAATGAGGCGGGCCAGCGGCCCGCCTTTTTGCTGTCTATCGTGCTTGTACATGCGATAAAGTCTCTTCGAGCGCCGTTGCGCCATTCCGCAAGCCCATGGTAACTCTCGGCAGAGACAAAAATACGCGATGATTTTGGGGAGGGCGCTTGCCGAAAGCTGATGAATTGGGGATCAGCCCCACGGAACAACCGTCTTCGGTGGAACGCGCCGCCGCCTGGCTGCGTGAAAAAATATATGATGGCGATTTTACCCCTGGGCAACGGCTGATCGAGGCCGAGCTTACGGAAACAATCAGTGTAGGGCGCAGCACCATAAGAGAGGCGATTCGCCGGCTTACGGCCGAAGGCCTGATTGAGACGCGCCACCATTATGGCGCGCGCGTGCGCAGGTTCACGCGAAGCGACGTTTCTTCCATCTATCAAGTACGCCAGGTGATCGAGGGGCTGGCCGTCCGCCTCACAACCCATCAACTCAACGACGATGGAAAGGCGACCCTACAAAAGCTGAGCGAAGATTTGAGCGGAGCGAAAACCAAGGGCGACATAAAGCGCTACATCGAACTCAACGGCGACCTTCACGACTTTTTCGTCGAGGCGAGCGGAAACCCATTCATCTCGGAGATCGCGGCCCGGTTGAACACGCGCATTTTGCGCCTCCAGTTCAAACAGGTTTTCGATCTCGACAATATCGCGATCTCTCACGCCGACCACCGCGCGATCCTGAACGCCGTTCTGGGCGGCGACGCTTACGATGCCGAGTTGTTGATGCGAGCTCATATCGGCCGTTCGCAGCAACAGATTGAAAGCTACGACGACAGCTTCTTTCAGTGATCATTTGTATTGACGGCCGAGGCGCTGTGAGGCTAGCTTCCCCTCATGATTGTCAGACAATATTGCCGCGCCACCTTTGGGCTCTTCATAACCGCAGCTCTAACCTTGGGCGGGGCGTATCCAGCGGTGGCGCAAGGCGGCGACAGCATCGCCGAGCGGATCAGCGCAGCGCTCGCTGATAATGACGCCGCGGGGCTCTCTGCACTTCTCGCGCCGGATTTTGTTGATCAGTCTGAAGACTTTCTCGGCGAAGGTGGGTTATTGCGGCAGCTTAATGAATTCAACGCCGCAATGCCGCATGCGCAGGTCGAGATCAGCGTATCGAAAGACAATGACGGCGTTATCGCGATCAACAGAACGATCCATAGCGTGGCCGAAGCCGACCTTATGGGTCATGCGCCCCCACCGATGCCGCTGCGTATTGAGGCAATGGACTTCTTCACGATTGAACATGGCCTTATCACGTCCCGCCGCGGCCTGATCGATAAAATCGGGATACTGAGACAGCTGACAATGCCGTTCCCCGCAAAAGCACCTGCATCGGATGTGCGCGTTCACGAAATCACTCGCTTTAAACCCGGAGAATTTCCGGAAGGATTGATCGCTGATGGCGATGGCGGCCTATTGATGACCATGCTGTTTGACAACAAGATCCTTTCAGTCAGCGCTGATGGCCGCGTCGACACTTTTACCGAGCTGCCCTTTGCATCAGATCCCAAAACTCAGCAAGGAACGATGTGCATCGCCAAAGACGAAGACGGGGCGATATACATCACCGTGCAATCGAAAACGCCTGACAATCACGGTCTCTGGCGCCTTGATGCGGACGGCGCCGCCCAGTCCGTCGCTGTTCTGCCGCAAGGCGCCATTCCAAACGGACTGGACGTTGATGAAAAAGGCCGGGTCTATATCGCCGATTCCAGCGGCGCAATCTGGCAATGGCTTCCCGGCGCATCGGAAGCCGCCGTCTGGGCAAACGGCGACCTGGTCCGGCGACGCCCTTTCATTGGCAATTTTCCCGGCCCGAATGGGCTGAAAGTAAAAGGCAATTTTGTCTATGTAACGGTGTCCGACACCGCCTCCTATGTGCGCATTCCGATCCGCAGGAACGGCAGCGCCGGAGATGCCGAACTTATTGCCGCTGGCGCGCCCGGAGACGATTTTGCCATTGACGAAGACGGCGCCGCCTATGTGACCACCCATCCCTTCAACTCAGTGCTCAAGGTGACAAAGAACGGCGTTGAGGAAGTTGTGGCTGACGTCGAAGACGGGGTTATCGGTCCGACAAGCGCTGCTTTGGTTGAAACGCCGAAGGGACCGGTGCTTTATGTTGTGACAGATGGCGGCTTATACGCGCCAATTCCTGGCGTTGACATAATGCCGAAACTCCTTCGAATAGAGATCGACTAGCGCATGCGCCCGTCAATCGGCATGCTTTCAAGAACGAGCTTGCCAATTCTCTTGATATGCGCGCGCATAGTTCGCTCGGCTTTGCTTCCGTCTCCCGCTAGGATGTGAGAAACGATGATTTTCATCTCGTCGTTCGATTCTGAAATAGCGTCCTTGGTGAGCTGACTTTCATTTTCCCGTTTGGCAATTTGCAGGCTTGGCGCGTTTACCAGCTCGCTTATGCGCGCGACGCCGCTCTCCCGGCGCAGCAACTTAATCAGGGTGTGGCGAGCTGCGTGATAAACTGAAACACGGCCTTGCCTGCAGGCATGATCGAGCGCTGCCGCGGCGCTTTGCAGGGCGTCCGCATCGATCTCAAATCCTCCGGCCCTTTGCGCGCAGAACCGGGCCGCCAACGGATCGATCGCCTCCAGCATCAGATAGATTTCGCGAACTTCACTCCGATCCAGTTTTCGAACCGCAGCGCCGCGATTGGGGTGGAGCGTCACCAGCCCTTCTCCGGCAAGCCTGACAAGCGCCTCGCGGAATGAGCCGACGCCGCCCCCGGCGAGATCCGCCACCTCCCGCGCCATGAGGCGCTGTCCGGGGGCGAATTTTCCCTCTCGAATTCCCTCGCGAAGGAAATGTGCGGCTTCCTGAACCGAATTGACACCCATATTCGACCTTGTTACCTTCCGTTCAGCAAATATTGTCTGACAATTTATTCGAGGCCTTGAATGCGACTGGTAGACTCACAAGCGGTTGATTGGCAGCCATTTTCTCAGCATCGCCCCGGTTCTGCAATGAACAAAAGGCTGCTGAACGGGCGCCCGGACCAAGCCGACAATTATGAATTGAGCCTCGTGCTCATGGACGGCGACTACACAACGCCGCGCCACCGCCACAATTTCGATCAGCTTCGCTACATGCTCGAAGGAGAATTCGGATATGGCCGAAGCAAGGATGAGATTCAGCAGCAAGGCACGGCCGGGTATTTTCCTGAGGGCGTCTATTATGAACAAAAGGCCATCGGGCGCTCCGTAACGCTGCTTTTTCAGGGCGGCGGGCCAAGCGGCGCAGGGTTTTTAAGCTACAGTGAGCTTGAAGCCGGCTATAAGACGCTTGGCGAGGAAGGCGTCTTCGCCAATGGCGTCTTCACCTGGCGGGACGACGCTGGCGGCAAACACAACAAAGACGCCTATGAGGCGATCTGGGAGCGTATGCGCGGCAGGGATCTGGAGTATCCCAAGCCGCGCTATCGGACGCCCATTGTCGCTGACGTTGATCACTATGACTGGATCCACGCTGGCGGCAACGGTGTAAAGACGCGCCATATTGGCGCCTTTACGGAACGCGCGATTGAATTCGGCTTTCTGAAGCTAGATCAAAAAGCGGTGCATGCGTGTGCGCCAAACGCCCTTTATTACTTTCTTTCCGGCGAGGGCGTGATTGGCCGGAAAGACTATCGCGCCGGCGCCGCAGCGGCCATGGACGGCGATGAAGACGCTGTGATCTGCGCCGCCTCCCCGACCCATCTCATCTACATCCTTTTGCCGAGATTTTAACCAAACAAGGCGGCTGACCCGCAGTGTCGGCTGACAAAATCAGGAGGCTACATTGGCAATTGCTCATCGCAGCAACGCACAACGCGAGGGCGCTTCGGCGCACCGCAATGATGGCATCGCGTTCGAGCATCTTCTTGTCGGGGAGGAAGGAACGAAAGATAATTTCATCCTGACCATTGTCACCACTGAAGACGAATATAAAACACCGCGCCACCGGCATAACTTCGAACAAATACGCTACGTTTTAAAAGGAGAGATGCAGTACGGCCCCGACCAGATTCAAAAAGAAGGCACCGTCGCCTATTTTTGCGAAGGCATACACTATCAGCAAAAAGGCAGCGATGGATCGGAAACGCTTCTGCTGCAATTCGCCGGTCCAAGCGGTCAGGGCTATATGAGCCAGCGCCAGCTTCGCGCCGGCGCCAAGGAGCTGCAATCTAAAGGATCGTTCCATGACGGCGTTTTTGTCTGGGGCGAGGGCCATGAAGGACGGCGCAAACAGGACGGCTATGAAGCCGTCTGGGAATATGTGAACGGCAAACAGGTCGGATATTGCAAACCCCGCTATCTCTCGCCGATCATTATGGATCCCGAAAATTTCAACTATGTCCCCATACGCGGGCATGACGGCGTCGCCGAAAAAACGCTGGGCCGATTCAATGAACGCGGCGCCGAAATCCGCATGATCAGACTAAATGCCGGCGCCGACCATCTGCTGAAAGCGCCGGAGCGTCCGCTGGTTGTTGCTGTTATGAGCGGCGAAGGTAGCGCAGACGGCGAGATATATGGTCCGTTATCGGCCTGGCGTATTTTGCGCGGCCAAGAAACGCGCCTGAAGGCCGAATTTGAAACTGAGTTGTTTATCGTCGGTCTTCCTGCGTTCGATGACTGACCGGCGAAGCATGGCGTGCACGCCAACCGGGACGAGGATTCCATATGATAAATGACCGCCACGTGGCTTCCGTTAACGCCGCGCGTGCGGACACAGAAGCATTTTTTGCTCGCGTTGAAAACATCGTTGGCGCCGAATGCCTGTTGACCGACATGCAAACGCGGCGGCTGTATTCAACAGACTTCAGCGAAATCGAAATGCAGACGGCAATCGCCGTAATCAGACCGAAAAGTACGCAAGAAATCTCCGCTATCGTAAAGGCTGCGGCTGAAACAGGCGTTGCCCTGACCGCACGCGGCGGCGGCATGTCTTACACCCTCGGCTATGTTCCCCGCGATGAGAACACTGCGGTTCTCGATATGACCTCAATGAATGCAATTCGCATTCATGCGGAGGACCGTCTGATTGAAATCGAGCCCGGCGCCACATGGGCACAGGTTCACGAGGCCTTGCGTCCTACAGGACTTCGCATCGGGTGTATGGGAACGATGTCAGGCATCGCAGCAACCGTCGGCGGCGGGCTTGGCAATAATGCGACAGGACATGGACGCGGCGACATCACCGACGATCTGATGGGTTTGGAAGTTG
Source organism: Alphaproteobacteria bacterium (assembly GCA_030428745.1). Lineage (GTDB taxonomy): Bacteria > Pseudomonadota > Alphaproteobacteria > Caulobacterales > Parvularculaceae > Hyphococcus. The sequence continues at coordinate 3,103 of JAUIEG010000037.1, read as the reverse complement.
TACTAGGGGACGGCGACATCATTCTTACCGGTGCGCTCGCGACCAATCCGGAGCGTCCAGTTCTGCGCAGTTATGGCCCAGACCTGACCGGTCTGTTCACTCACGACGCCGGCGCCTTCGGCGTAAAGACAAAGGCCGTTTTTCGGCTCCACCCGCAACCTCGCGGCGTAGCATTCGTCTGCTACGGCTTCGCTAAGACCAATGACCTTGTACGCGCCTTGTGCGACGTGGAACGGCTTGGCGTGATGGCGAGCAACATGGCGTTTAGTCACTACCATCATCGGCTGTTTGCTAGCCTGAAGCCCGCTACGGAAGAAGCGAAAGCCGTTGCGCACGAAGTTATGCAGACGGCGCCATCGAAATTGCGCGGGGTTTTGTCACTCCTCTCTCTCGCGCGACCTGGCGGGTTTAATTATCTGCTGAAATGGCCTTTCTCGACCTTCGGTGTGATCGACGCCTATGATCAGGCGACTGCGGATAAAATGGCGCGCGCCGCTGGCGCAGTGATGCGTCGATATGGCGGGGTAAAACTACCATCATCTCTCGGCGTTGCTTTCCGCGCTCAGCCCTACATGCCCATTGAGCGATTGATGATAGGGGTTGATGGTGAGTGTACCATTCCCACAAATTGCGGCGTGGCGTTATCTCAAAGCGAAACCCTTCTCAAAGCCGTCGAAGATTTCTTCGCTGAAAACGACGCTGACATGAAAGCCTATGGCGTGACTTGGACGCGGCTTTTCCTAACCAATAAGGGCGGATTCGGCATGGAACCAATTCTCTATTGGGAGGACCGCCCGAACGCGCTGCGCATGGCGCAACTTTCATCAAAACGGCGCGCCGAGTTTGAGACCAAACCCGAAAATAAAAGCAGTCGTGACTTTGCGCTTGACTTGCGGCGCAGGCTCGTCGACCGCGTGGACGAGCTGCACCCCTATCATTTCCAGATCGGAAAATATTACGACTATCATTCGGCATTGCAGTCCGGTGCAGCGTGGCAAGCATTAGTCAGCATTAAAGACATTCTGGATCCTTCAGGACTAATGAATCCCGGAGGGCTTGGTTTAAGATAGCCACGCTTTGTGCTACCTTTGGCACCTATTTACATAGACGGCCATCACCCAATCTGCGTCCGGAAGTCTCCGGGCGCCGACGCTCCACCAGCTCTTCATAATATTCGATGAAGGACGCTGAGACTTGGCTGAACGGGACATCAGTTATTGGCCTGCCCGACTGAGCCCTTCCCATAGCGTCAAGGTATTTCTTACGCGCTTCTTTTTTGGCTTTGGTCAGGTCGTCCGTATGCAGAGACTTTTTGAGCTGACGGCCCTTTACTGAGAAACGCGCATACCAAATTCCGTTTTCCTGCCGCCTATAAACCTGAACGGCGCCGTCCATGATGTATTGGGTCTCGCGGATCGGCTTTTTCGGCACGTAACGTAGGGCTCCATGGGTGCGCTAGATCTGCGCTAACAGGCGAATTGACGGCGTAAGAAAATCAATGATTTCAAGGGCCGATTTTGGGGGTGAGCTAACAGTGCGCTAACGTATAGCGCCCCTTTTTCTCTGTCGGCCACAAAGAAAATAGAAAACAAATACAGCAATATCAGTTAGTTAAGTGGTGGGCGCGACTGGGATTGAACCAGTGACCCCTACGGTGTGAACGTAGTGCTCTCCCGCTGAGCTACGCGCCCTCGCCGGGCTCAGCGCCAAAGCGCCGCCACGAGGAAGGCTGTTCATACTCATTCGACGGAAAGGGTCAAGCGACCTGTTGCCGCGCAGCGCTATCGCCAGCCCCTGACGCCGATATCGCCATAATGCGAGACTTCGGCATCATGATAATCGCCCGCGCGCCCTCGTCCGGCCTGGAATCAAGGCGAAAAGACCCGCCATGGGCGTCGGCGATAACCTTGACCAGCGGCAGGCCAAGGCCTAGGCCCTCGCGCGAACGGCGCAACGACATGTCGAGTTGCGCGAACGGCACCGTCAGCTCCTCCATCCGTTCCGCCTTAACCCCGGGTCCATTATCTTTGACCATGATGGCGAGGCCACCTTGGCGCGTTAGGGCGGCCCCCAGAATAATCTCAACGCCGCGCGGCCCGAATTTTACGGAATTGTCCACGAGCTTTCGAATCGCCCGGGCGAGAAGGGCCCGGTCGCAACAGACTTCGACCTCACGCGAACACAGCTTCAACGAAACCGACGCTTCGGCGAGGCGCAATGTCTTTTCCACACCGGCAAGCGCCTCGTCCATCAGGACGCCGAGACTCACATCGGTTTCATTCAGTGCAATCGGACCGGAACGCGCATCCGAAGCAAGCAGCATGTCCGACACCGAGTTCAACAAGCGACGACCGCCGTCAACAATATAGTCTGCGTATTCCTTGTGCAGATTGTCATTCTGTTTCGAAAACTGATCGGCGATGATCTGACCAAAACCGATTATGGCGTTGAGCGGCGTCCTTAATTCATGGCTCATCACCGACATCAGGCTGTCCTTGAATTTCGCGCCGGCTTCCGCCTGATCACGCGCCGCTTTCAAAGCCTTACGGTCGTCATTGGCGCGCAACACGAATTTCACCGCATGGTGGAACAATGACCAGTTCATGGGCTTAGCGAGAAATGATGTGGCGCCAGCCGCAAAAGCACGATCAACGGCGTCGCCGCGGTCGCTTGCCGTGATCACCATGACCGGCGTCTCTCCGATGGCGCTGTCGCTGCGGATCGCTTCCGTCAACTCAAAACCATTCATGACTGGCATATCCAGGTCGGAAATCACCATATCGGCGCCGTCCTTCTTAAGAAGGCTCAACGCTTCAGCGCCGTTGCAAGCGGTCGCAACCTGGTAACCGGCCTCAAACAATTTCGCGCTGGCGAGCTCACGCATAATCGCGTCATCATCGGCGAGTATGATTTTCCGCTCGGCGTCCACGACTGGCTGGCCTCCCACATGCGGCGCACTACGCTGCGCATCCGACAACCGATTAACGCAAAATTATCTTAACAAGCGATTTCCACCGCCTTCATTCATCTCCAAGAAAGCAAATTTCAAGCAATTACAGCCACTATTCCCGTCTCGCACCATGGCGGGGGAAGAGGCCTTTGA
>JAUIEG010000699.1 GCA_030428745.1 Alphaproteobacteria bacterium | reverse complement strand
GATATGCGCGAGACGATTGACGAAGCGTTGGCGGAAGGCGGGTTCACCTCAGAAAACAGCGAGCGCCTTGGCCGCCGGGCCCTGGCGAATTACGCCGCCGGGGCGTTGATGATGCCTTATCGCGCCTTCGTCAAAGCGTCGGAGTCGCGAAAATACGATATCGAAGCCTTGTCGCGGCAATTCGGCGCCAGTTTCGAGCAAGTCGCGCATCGATTGACGACCCTGCAACAGCCGGGGCAGGAAGGCGTGCCGTTTTTCTTCATCCGCGTCGATGCGGCGGGCAATGTCTCAAAGCGCCTTGACGGCGCCGGGTTTCCTTTCGCGCGCCATGGCGGATCGTGTCCTCTATGGTCCTTGCATCAGGCGTTCCGAACGCCGCGCGAGATCGTCACCGAGTGGGTGGAGCTTCCCGACGGCGAAAAGTTCTTCACCATCGTTCGCACGGTGACAGCGGGCGGCGGCGCCTATGGCGCGCCCCGCATTGAGCGCGCCGTCGCGCTCGGCTGCGCCGCGAAACTCGCGCATCGTCTGATCTACACTCAGGGAACGGATGTTAAAGAAGTAAAGCCGACGCCTATCGGCGTCGCCTGCAAGCTTTGTCACCGGATCGAATGCGCCGCGCGCGCCGAACCGCCTATCGGAAGACAAGTGTTACTCGACGACTACCGCCGCACCATTGCGCCGTTCGGGTTTTCGGATCGGTGAGGTAATAGGCATTGGCAGGTGCGAGCTTGAGCTTGCTAAACTTCAACCCAAGTCAATTCTTCAAGCAACTGACCAGTGTTTAGAAAATGGATGATGCCTTTTGTAGCTTCATTAATGCCAATTAGGTGTTCACACAAAATTTCAGTGTGGTGATTCCCGAATAGATAATAATCTACACTCCCACCTATCAGCTGGCCTTGTGTTACAAAATATGGCGGGTCTAGGCCTTCACGCACAAAATGGAGAAAAATTCCATCTTTGGCCCCAATGCCAACGTCCAACGTTCCGCTGCCAGAAACTTCAATCTGAAAAATAGTCGGAATCGTCTGCTCTTTATGAAGTAGACTACCTCGAATGTAAGCTTCAGCAGCTTCCGTGCTGTCAAATTCCTTCGTTTCAGTCTCTTTTATACGAATGGAAATCTGGCCCATGGTCCCAACAATATCAGCGTAGAAAAAAGCTCCGCTACGCTTTCCCCGCCTTAGCTTCTTTCCGCCACTGCGTCAGCAGGAACTCGGTGTAGCCGTTCGGCTGTTCCGCGCCTTTGAAGACGAGATCGCAGGCCGCCTTGAAAGCCGGGCCGTCGAACCCCGGCGCCATCGGGGTATAGGCGGGGTCGGCTTCGTTCTGTTTGTCGACCACGGCGGCCATGCGCTTCATGGCTTCCATGACCTGATCCTCGGTGAGAAGTCCGTGCATCAGCCAGTTGGCGATATGCTGCGATGAAATCCGCAAAGTCGCGCGGTCTTCCATCAGGCCCACATCGTGAATGTCCGGCACTTTCGAACAGCCGACGCCGTGATCGACCCAGCGCACCACATATCCCAAAATGCCCTGCGCGTTGTTGTCGAGCTCTTCGCGGACTTCGTCTTCGGAGAAATTGAGGCCATCCGCGAATGGCGGCGTTAACAGCTTGTCGAGATCGCCGGTGGCCGTGCCTTTCAGCGCTTCCTGGCGCGCGAAGACATCGACCTCGTGATAATGCATGGCGTGGAGCGCCGCGGCGGTGGGCGAGGGCGTCCAGGCGGTGGTGGCGCCGGCTTTCGGGTGACCGATTTTCTGCTCCATCATCGCCGCCATCATGTCGGGCGCCGCCCACATGCCTTTGCCGATCTGGGCGCGTCCGGCGAGGCCGCAGGCGAGACCGATCCCCACATTGCGCGCCTCATAGGCTTTGATCCAGGCTGAGTTTTTGACCTCGTTTTTGCGGATGATGGGCCCGCCTTGCATGATCGTGTGAATTTCATCACCGGTGCGGTCGAGGAAGCCGGTATTGATGAAGACGAGACGTTCGCGCACGGCGTGGATGCACGCGCCAAGATTAGCGGAGGTGCGTTTCTCCTCGTCCATCACGCCGATTT
>JAUIEG010000036.1 GCA_030428745.1 Alphaproteobacteria bacterium | reverse complement strand
GTCTGCGGCAATTCTCTCGGGTGGTATCTGACGCTTGCGGGCGCCGGAGCAGTCAACGAAGCGAACGCCATCCGCCTCGTGGACACTATGGGCTCTCTCATGGAGACCCAAGGCAAGGGCGGTCAGCTCATCTACCCGTTCGTCGGCGAGGACTGGCGCGACAGCAAAACCAACCTCAAAGCCATCAGCGACGCGCTGCACGCTGGACGCACTGAAGGCGAAGCATATCTCTCCATTCGCCTCGGCGGCATGGCGGTGCTGGCAGGCGATGAACCCGGCATGACGGCCATGGAGCGGGCGCTTCCCAAGGCGGAAGGCCGCTATCCTTTCCGGCTGGCGCGTCACGCCGCTTTTCATACACCTTTACTTGCGCATGTTTCGGACGCGGCCTTCAACACGCTCGGGCCCGACTTTTTCGAAGCGCCGAAATTGCCCATGATTGACGGGCGCGGCGCCATCTGGTCGCCCCATTCAAGCGATCTCAACGCACTTTACGAATACACGTTCGGTCATCAAATCGTCGAAACCTACGATTTCTCCAAATCCGTCGAAGTCGCCATCAAGGAATTTGCGCCGGACAAACTGATTCTCGCAGGTCCAGGCGCAACGCTTGGCGCGCCGATCGCGCAGGAGCTCATCCGCTGGAACTGGCTCGGGCTTTCATCGAAAGCGGACTTCTCTGCGATGCAAAAAGAAAACCCATTCCTCATCGCCATGGGGCGTGAAGACCAGCGCAAACTGGCGGTTTAGCACGCCCGCTACAAGCACGCTTATTGCTGCGCCGGGGCTTCCATGCTGTCGGGGTCGACTCCGATCGCCGCCATGCGCTCGCGCCATTTTTTATTTGCAAGCACGCGCATATCCTCAACCTTGTCATATTCATCTGTGATTTCGAGGCCGATCAGCGTCTCCACGACATCTTCAAGGGTGACAAGCCCCTGCACCGACCCATATTCGTCGACCAGCACCGCGATATGACTTTTCTCATGCATTAACTTATCGAAAATCTCCGACGCGGACAGAACATCAAGAAGAATGAGAACATCCCGCCTGAATTCGGATAGCGGCGTGTCAAAATCGTCCTTCGCCTGAGCGACAAGTAGGTCTGACTTCAACACAAAACCGGTTACGGCATCTGTGTTTCCGTCATAAAGCGGGATGCGGGAAAACGGCTTGTCGGCGTGCTTTGAAAAGAATTCTCCGACGGTCATCTTTGCCGGCGCTGAAAAAATGACCGAGCGGGGAGTCATGATGTCTCTCACAGATAAGAGCTTAAGCCTCATCAGATTCTGAACAATCTTGAGCTCTTTTCTCTCGAGCTGGCCTTCCCTTTCGCCGATTTCCGCCATCGCCTCCATCTCATCCCGGCTGAACGACGAAGCGCCGGCCTTGCCTCGTGAAAGAAGCCGCGTCAGCTTTTCCGAAAGCCAGACGAACGGAAATAACGCGACAGTCAGCCAGGAAATCAGCCTTCCGAAAACCGGCGCCAGCGCTTGCCAGTATGTCGCCCCCAATGTTTTTGGGATGATCTCGGAAAAAATCAGGATCAGGAGCGTCAGAACGCCGGAGGTGACGCCAAGATAGGCGCTGCCGAAAACTTTTGTCGCCTGGGCGCCGACGCCGGCGGCGCCAACCGTATGCGCAATGGTGTTCGCTGTCAGAATCGCCGCCAGCGGTCTGTCTAGATTATTTTTCAAGCGCTGAAGAGCTTTGGCGCCGCTCGCGCCGCGACGCTCAAGCATTTTGATATAGGAAGGCCGCACGGACAGAAGCACAGCTTCTGCTACGGAGCAAAAAAACGACACGAGGATCGCAAGAAGAAGATAGAAGATAAGCAGCGTCATTCGAGCAGTTCACCAATAGTTCGCGTGCAAAAAAAATTCCGGGCGTGTGCAAGGCGTTTCTTAACGAACACGCGGCGCGCCTATTCCTCGCCAATTTTTGCGAAAGCTTCCGGATCGATGATGACGATGACACCGCCCTCCTGACGCACGAGGCCTTCAGACTCCCAGAGCTTCAACTGGCGGTTGACGTTTTCGCGCATGAGCCCCGCATGAGCGCCGAGATTGCCTTGTGAGAGCTTCATGTCGATATGGAGCGCATCGTCATCATCATGATGGCCGTAATGCTCGCCTATGCGCATGAGCGCGCGGGCCAGCCGCGGCCCTGCCGGCAAAGTGGCGATGTCTTCCAGCAGGAAATTAGTGTGCCGCAACCTGAGACATAGGGCGGAAATGATCTGTAACGCGACGCCGGGATTGCGGTCGAGAAAATCGAGCACGTCGCGGCGATAAAGCCGAAGCGCTCTCGTTTCCTGAAGCGCGGTCGCGGTCGCTGACCGCTGGCCGCCGTCAAACACCCCTAGTTCGCCCAGCACTTCGTTTTCGCCCATAAAGGCGAGCACCGTTTCCTTGCCAGCGTCGGAATAGGAAGAGATTTTCACCCGGCCTGACAGGATAATGTACATGCAGTCGCTGTCATCGCCCTGGGCGAAAATTTGCTTGCGCGCGCCAAACACCACGGGCTGCGCATGGTCGAGCAGCCCTTTCAGCTTGTCCTCTGAAATGGCTTCGAAAAAGGGATGCCTCTTCAGCTCCCAGATCAATCCTGTGGCGGCGCCGCGCATAACACTCGCGCTTGTCTAGTTCTCGTCGCCGTTAGTCTAGTGAAAATTTGGAGAAATGTCGCGCCAATGCTTTTCCGGGGTAAGGAAAGCTGGCGCGCCCTCTCCCCCAGGCGAGGGCGCGCCGCTCTCTCAGGTAGAGCCGGTGCGGGGCAAGCGCCGGCTCTTGGGGCTCCGTCTTAGCGGTTCGCCGTGAAAAGGCTGGAAAGCCCAAGCGCCGCATTCGTGCCGATAAAGCCGATCAGGATGATTTCAACGACGCCCATGATGTTCTCCCGTTTTTCCTTCCGGCCGCTCCCTGCCGCCGATGTTTGAAAGGTAGAACCGTCCTTGCCTGGGCGCTGTGATGGCCGTCACAGCTTGTGTTCCTTTCTATAACCCCTTGTAACTATTGATTTTTGGAGAGTTTCGGCGCGCCCTCTCCCCCGATTGGGCGCGCCGCTCTCTCCCCTGCTGCGTGGTGCAGGATTAGCGACCGACCGTCACGAGGCTCGACAGGCCGAGCGTCGCGTTGATGCCGATGAAACCGATCAGGATGATTTCCACGATACCCATGATGCTCTCTCCTATTTCCCTCATTCCGGCCTCTCCCGGCCGCCGATGAGGAAAAGATATGAGAACCCAGGAATTGCCGCTGTGATGGCCGTCACAGCCGCGGCCGTTTCCCGTAGAATCCCTGTTTTTGCTGAAATTACAGTATGTTAGATGGAAATTTCACTCGCGCGAGCGAGAAAAACCTCGATCGCGCCCGAAAGCCCATAGGTATCGCCCTGTTGCAGCGCGCCAAAATAACGCCGCGCCGCCGCCCCATCGCCGGCTTCAAGCGCCGTTAGCCCTGCACTGAAGGTCTCTGCGAAGGTCTGGAACGCCGGGCGGCGGGCAAGGTCTTCATCGCCTGCGAGAGCGAAAATTTCCGTCGCCTCGCTGCGTCCAGTGGCGGTGAACCGGCCCAACGGCACAACAGCAAAGGCTGGAATGCGCGCCTGCGTCGCTCCCGAAATGATAATCGGCGCTGCGTATTCTTTGTTCAGGGCCTCAATCCGTGAGGTGAGATTTACCATATCGCCAAGCATGGAATATTCGAGATGATCTTCAGAACCGAAATTCCCGACCTGTGCCTCATCTGTATGAAGACCAATACCAATGCGGATTTCCGGCAGGCCCTGTTTAGTATCCGAGCGCCATTCAGCGTTGAGCTTGTCCACGGCTTTCAACATCGCAAGGGACGCGCGCGCCGCTTGCGCCGGATGATCCGCAACGTCAATCGGGGCGTTCCACATGGCCGCCATGCCATCACCCATATATTTGTCGACGAGGCCATTATGATCGGTGACGATTTTCGTCATCTCGGTGAAATACTGGTTGAGGAGCGACGTCACCTGTGTGGCCGAAAGGCTATGCGAGATCGTTGTAAAGCCGCGAATATCGGAGAAGAACGCCGTAATCTCCCGCGTTTCACCTTCGAGTTTCAACAGCTCCGGGTCGCGTTCGAGGCGCTCCAGAATAAGCGGCGACAAAAACTTGCCGAAGGCGCCGCGAATGAAGCGCCGCGCAATCTGTTCCTGTTGGAAAAGGACCACAAAAGCGCCGAGGAAAGAGAGCGTTAAAACCAGCCCCGGCGCAACCGGGTCAATCAACAGGCGAGACGTTTTAAAGGCGGCAAAAGCCCCACCGAACAGCGCCGCCGCAAGCGCCAGCCAGACGGCGAACCCCGCCGCTGCTGTCATGCGCGGCAGGAACAAAAGCAGCAGTAAAACGGCGAAACCGGCCAGCGCGAGCTCGACAGGGCGCATGAGGTCCCAGGCGCGAAACAGTGTCTTGCCGCCCAGAACCTGTTCGATGATCTCGGCATGGACATGAACGCCAGGGCGTTCATCGCCCAAGGGTGTGACCATCACATCGCGAAGCCCCTCCGCCGAGGCGCCGATAAGGACAATGCGCCCCTTTACAGCCGCTTCAATTGCGCGCTCGTCGCCCTCGAGAACATTGACGACCGAGATGCGCCGCGCCGGCATGGCGTCCGGGGCGGCGTAATGCACCCAGATCTCACCATCTTCCGTCGTTGGGATATGGAGACCACAGAGTGAAACTTCGGATATAGACTGCCCGGCAATGCCCTTCACATGGGTGCGGCAGGGACGGTTGGCATCACCCTTAAATCCCTGCGGCGCAAATTGCGGATCAAGTCGCGGCGCCGCCACGCGCAACGCCTCAAGCGCGAGACTCGGATAAATTTCCTTACCTTCGCAAGCCAATGCAATCAGCGGAGCGCTACGGACAACGGCGTCATTTGAAAGACCGGTTCGCGCAAACCCCTCGCCGCTCGCCGCCGCACGCAATACGGGCAGCGACGGGACTACGCTGCGAAAACTCGGGGCAATGCGCGCCAGACCATTGGCCGTCATGCCGCCAACCTTGGCGCCCTCAAGCGGCGCTGGACACGCCCCGCCCAGCGCACCCGCGCGCGCGGTCAGATGAAGGACGGACGCCGCCGCGGAGAGCGCTGCGGCAAGCCTGACATCATGATCGACGAGAGAAAGGTCGCTTGATGCAAGCTCAGCCGCCACCGGCGCAAGGACCGGCGCCTCGAGCCAGTTCGCGGTGACATTGGCCGGGCTTGTCCGGTCCGGTTCAGCAAGAATGACATCAAGCACTACAGAAGCAGCGCCCGCCGCGTTGAGCCGCTCAACAATCGTTGCAAGACGATGGCGTGGCCAGGGCCACTGGCCGTATTTCTCCAGCGCGGCGTCGTCGATTTCCACAACACGCACAGGTGCGGAGTCATACGCCCGCGGGCTGAGACGTTGAAACTGGTCGAACAGTCGGTCGCGCGCGGAATCGATCAGCGCGGGCTCATAAAAGATCGTCACCAGCGCCAGACCGGCGCCGACGATCCCGGCAAGACGCGGTCCAAAAATGCGCCGCTTCATCGCAGTCCGCCTTCTGAGTTGTGTCTAGTAATCGGTCGCGCCTGGTTGCCGCGTCATTTGCTCAATGGCGCCGACACCCTCACCTCCCATTCCGTCCTGGAAGTTGAAAAAGATGTCTGCGGTTTCCCCAGCGTTTCCGCCGCCGTCGCGGATCAAAAACAACGCATTCTCGACATTCGAACCGGAAAACTCATCCGCCCCGAAACCAAACACGCCAGCGCCATTGGCCGCGTCATCGAAGCTCATCGCGCTGATGAATTCGAGACTATTGAATACATAGCTGTTTGCAGCATCATTTATACTTATTTCAAGATAAGAATCACCGCCGCCGACGGTCCGGCTTCCGAAATTAATGTCGATGCCAGCGAAGGCAGACCCGAAGGAATATCCCCCGTCGCTGCGCAACACTTCGGCGTAGTCAAAACCGCCGTCAAAATTGAAAATGCCGCCGCCAAGAGTGACGCCACGCGCATCAAGCCCGGCTATGCTCGAAATCGCGTTCACATTGAATGACGTCTGCGACAGGAACGCTTCGGTATAAAGGTGATTGCCAGAACCGTCATCAAGAATCGCGGCGAGATTCCCAACGAAACTATCGCCCGGCCCCACCATCGCCTCACCGGCAATGATCGACGGGTCACCGCTAAGTGAAGCCAGCGTATAAAACGCCAGACCAAACGAGCCGGAATCGAATGACGCCGCCTGATCCAGCGCCACATATTGTACGGCATTATCACCGCCGATAGCAGGGTCGGCTGCAGCCGAAATGGCGACAAAAGAGGAACCGCCGCCGATCGTGCGATTTGCGAAATTAATCTCCAATTGCGCCACTGACCATCCCGCCAATCGCGCAGGGTCGCCGAGCGTCGAAATTATATTTGTGGACTCGCCAGCGAGCATGACTGGCGCGCGCGTTCCAATATTTTCAAGCTCTGTTTGGGAATAGATGTCGCCGAGATCGAAAGAGAAATAAGCGAGATCTCCCTGCGCCGGTGAAAGAAGCAAATTGTCCGCGCCGCCAGCGAGAATGTAATTGTTATTATTTGGATCGCTTGCTGAAAACTCCGAGCTGACATCCACCGTCACGGTTCCGCCTGCGCCCTGACGCACCGTCAGCGTGTAGCCCGGCCCGTTGAGAAGCGACAGGCCACCTTCGCCCGTCGTGAACGGAACACCCGAACTCGCCAATTGCGCTTCAAGAAACGCCTGAATCACCTCGGGCGCGGGCTCAATGCCCGTGCCGCTGCGCTGCGTGAGATCGTCCGGATCAGTCACCGTAAAGTCGAATTTCACGAATGACGCCAGCGCTTCGGGGGCGACAGTGCGGTTCGCCCAGTCGATGGCGATCTGGAACATCACAACCCCGTCCTGCGTGATCGGTGTTCCCCCGTTTTCGATACTCAACTCGGCCGGGGCGATAACAAACAAATGTCCATCGGGACTCGATTGAGTCGACGCAAAATCGTCCAACACATCGAGCGGCAATATTTCCCCAACAGGCACACCGAAACCGCTAAAGGGATCTTCTGGCAGATATTCAGTGTTCCAGTTGTCCTGCCCGCCCTTGTTGCCGGCATATTGCTGACCATCGTCGCCTTCTTGCGCGCCCTGACCCGAACGGTTCAGGGGATCGCCAGCATAATCCTTTTCCTCGCCGTCACCTTCCGGAATGACCGGCAGGAAGGCGTCATAGATTTTCTTCAGGAGCTCTTCGTCGGCGCGAAAGGGCTCTGAAATCCCGTCAGGGCCAATGCGCACAACCCAGCCTGGCCGTTTCAGGCGAGCAACGATGTCGTTCTCATTATTATCGGTCCAGAATTCGACAAGTCCCTTGGGCGTCAGGCCGCTATTGTCACGCAATGGCCCTTCGAGCAACGCATACACATAGCCGTCGATCTCGACGATAATGACATTGGTGCCGCGCACACCCATGGTGACGCCGCTGTCCTGGATTTCGACTTCCGTATCGCCGGGTTCAGTATCACGGCCGGACGAATACCGGACGCCGCCCCGAACGAAATTCACGACACGGCGGCGGCCGGCGCCTTGCCCATCGTAAAACTCATTGATCGCGGATTCCGAATTCGGCGAGAAAGTGTAGGTGCTCCAGTCGCAAAGCTTCAGCTGCAACAGGGATTCATCACCTGTGCGAACGTAATCTTCGGAAAACATATCATCGCCGGATTCCGGCCGGAAAACCTGGCTCGCCGTACTGCGCGACACATCAACTTCGGGACCGACAACCGCTGTTGCGTTACCCGCTTTCGGATCGTTCGTATCTTCATCGAAGCATTCCGCAGCCATCACCGGCGCGGTAAAAATCGACAAAGCAGCGCTGGCGACGGCGACTTTCAACATGGAGGCGATTTGAGTCTGTTTCATGCCGTCCCCCTAAAACGCAATACGCTTCGAAATCAGGAACGCCGCTTTGTGCGTCTTGTAATCGAAGTTCAAAATATTGGAGTCCACAATCTCATATTCATATTGCGCGATAAGATTGATATCCTTCACCGCTTCCGGCAGGCCGGGCGCAAAGAACGATATTGGCGCGCCTATCGTGAACCGTCCACGATAGAGCCATTCGTCTCGCGTTATCAGCGGCGTGATGAAATTATCGGGGCCGTCATAAGACGATTTTTCCGCCCAGACGCCAATCAGCGAGAAGGCGCCGCGGCCAAGCAGCCAGCTGTGCTGGGCGTATGCGCCATACCGATTATAAGACTCATAGTCCCTTTCGCCATTTTTATCCGCGTAAAGCCCTTCCACCGTCAGCTTCTGGTTGGTCGTAAAGCGCCATACAGCGCCCAGCCGCCCGGTAATGCGCCGGCCCGTGCGTTCGTCCGCCGCGGCGAAATTGCTGGTGCCGCGGAAGTCTTCGTGTTCGCCCCGCACATTCCCATACGTCGTAAACCGCGGATTCCAGCGATAGGCGACCTCAATTTCGCCGCCATAGGTCGCGAGATAATCTTCACCGTCGAGCCAGTAAAATCCTCCGCGCGCACGCGGCGTCACCGACCAGTTTCCAGAAAACCATGTGCCGCCAAGCGCAAGCGTCGCCGCATCGAGATCGAGGGTGTCGACCTCCATCTTGTCTGAGTGGTAATAGCCGACATCAGCGTGGAGGAGGCTTCCTTCCTGAGTCCCGAGATCATGCTGCAAGCGGCCCTGCGCCGACAGAACAAAAGCAAAATCATCAACCTTCGGATTAGCGTTCAGGTTTGTAGTGACGAATTGTCCCGGAACGAAGGGATTGGGCAAAGTGAAAAGAACCTGCCCGCTTGACGGCGACTGATTGCGGTTCGTTTCATAATCAACGCCTGTCGTGATGGTCAGTGCGCCACGCGTCGGCCGCTGTTCATAACGGATGCGCTTGAGATAGGTTTCCGCCTCCGCCGCCAGGGGCCCGGGCAACTCACCGCTTTCAAGCGCCAGCTCAAGCTCATAACGCGCGCGGTCATAAAGTCCGAGCCGGTAGAGTACGAGCCCGTAAAGGACGCGCACATCATAAAGCGTAGGGTTGAGAAGCAGGATACGTTCTAACGTCGCCCCGGCCTCTTTAAGGTCGCCGCCCGCAATCTGCTGGCGCGCATAGTCGATATTCAGCTGGATGTTATCCGGCGCCGAAAGGACCTGTTCGAACGGGATGCGTCCATCGCGGTAACGATCCGCTGTCGTTTCCCGCTGGGTATTATAGAGATCGCGATCGACGGCTTCTCGCGCCGCCTCCTCCGGCTCCTGCGCCATCACAGCGCTGGAGGCGGCAAGCACAGACAGCACAATAACCGCGCGCCCAAATGATCGTCTTCGGGAATTCTCTCCCATAAACTCCCCCTTGCCCGGTGCGGCGAACCTGCTCACTCCGGGAAAGTCGCCATGCCCGCACAGCGCCCGGCGCGTATTCAGCGCACCCGGCGATGTCTCTCACATCAGACTATGCGATGCGGCAAATCCCCCCGCAACCGTTTTCTCGCCGCCATTAACCATGAAACTACGGCGAAAGCAGGGCTTTTTCAGCATCTTACCGGTTCACCACCAACTGCCAGATGATAAAATAGTGGGTTAGATGGTGAACCATCTGATCAAAGCCGAACGAAATCCAGAAGGATTGTTTCTCTGGATTTCCAAAACGGCCAAGCAGTGAACGCGCCGACTTGATGCGGTCCATGGTGAAATGCGCGACGAAATCGACCAGCGCCAGCCACCACAAGGACGGATTAACGACCAACACAATCGTCAGGGTCAGAAGCGCATGGATAAGCACATGCAATGTCAGCGGAAACAAAAACCCCCAGCCCGGCTTCATCTTGCCGTCAGCCATCCAGGTCGTTTGCAGAAGATAATCGCTGATGAAATGCTTGGCCTGATAGGTGAGTAGCAGCGCAAACACGAATGCGACGTCGTTCATTCCAATAATCCTGCCCTAAATCCCCTCTGCGCGCCGGGACAATCAGCGCGACAGCAAACCCTAAGCCGGGTCGCCGCGGCGAAGCAAGGCGATGAAAGGCCTTTCCGACGGCCTGCGTGACGCGCATCACACTTTTTGCAGCGCAACGAGAACCGATCAGAGTGCGTTGATCATCTCGACAATGCGCGCGCGTTCCGGCGCGTCTTCAGGCATCATGGCCACCAGTCGTGACCAGTAATCCCGCGCCGCATCCGCATCGCCGCGCTGGCTGGCGGCGACTCCCTGAAAATAGAGTGCGAAAGGATGATTCTGGTCGAGCGCCGCCAGCGCTGCAACGGCTTCTTCCGTCTGCTGATCAATTGGCTCGCCCCTCGCGACATTTGCGGAGATCAACGCCTGCACCCGGCCCACATGAAGATCCGGATCGTCTGGAGACAATGAAATTGCGTGCGCATACGCATCAGCGCTTTTCTCATAATCTTCCATCACGGCGTAAGAACGCGCCAGCATGGTCCATCCTTCAAGATCATCCGGATTTTCTTCAAGGCGCGCGGCGAGCCCCTGCACCATTCCCGAAATCATCTGCGCGCGATCATCCGTCGACATGTCGGCCGCCATCTGCGCGCGGGCGCGCGCAGCGAGTTCCTGCCCCGCAAGTGTCTCTTCCCGACCAGGATTGCCGAGCATCCCGTAAAGACCGAACGCCGCCAGAGGCGCGAGCGCTGTCAGCGCCATCACCGCATATAGGGCCGGTTTGCCGGTCGCATTTGTTGTCTTCCTTTCCGCTGCCCGATGAGCGGCGAGAAGACGCCGCCGCGCGTCTTTTTCCGCCGCCGCCGCCTCATCCGCACTGATGAGACCCGCCTCACGATCGCGGGCGATATCGGCGATCTGCGCAGCGAGGTAGTCCTCTTCGTCAAGCGGCTCAGCCACATGCCGGGCGCGTAGAAACGGCTCGATCAACAAGCCGAGCGCCGCAATGGCGAAAACAAACATCAAGACCCAAAGCATCAGCCGCGCTCTTCCAGAAGACGGTCGATTTCCTTTTCGTCTTCATCGCTTATTGGCGCGGCCGGCGCGGGGTTCGGGCGGCGCAGGAAGAAAAAGGCGCCAACCCCGCCCGCGGCAAGCGCAAGGGCCGGAAACGCCCACAAGAACAGCGTATTGCCCTGCACCGGCGGCTTCAGGAGAACGTAATCGCCGTATCGGTCGACAACATAGGCGATCACTTCCTTGTCCGTATCGCCGGCGACAAGCCTTTCACGCACCAGCAACCGCAGATCCTTCGCCAGGGGCGCATTCGATTCTGCGATAGACTGGCTTTGACAGACGACGCAGCGCAATTGCGCGTCGATCATTTCCGCGCGCTCTTCCAGCGCCGGATCGTCGAGCAGTTCGTCCGGCTCCGCCGCGAAAGCACTACCCGCCAGGAAGAATGCAAGGATGAACATCAGCTGTTTCATTGACGCCGCAAATCCTCAATCAGGGGGGCGAGAGTCGTGTTCCAATATTGCTCGGTGATCGGCATGGCGACGCGGAACCGCACGTCGCCGTTTTTGTCGATGACGAATGTCTCCGGCGCGCCGGTAACGCCGAGATCAATCGCCACGCGGCCCG
>JAUIEG010000698.1 GCA_030428745.1 Alphaproteobacteria bacterium | reverse complement strand
GGCAAGCTGGGAGATGAGCGAGCTTGAAAGCCGGTTGTCGAAAATGACGGGCGCGGTGCGGCTTTTCAGTTTCTTTGGGCTGAGGCGGCGCACGGTGCGTTCCCCGGCGTTTGTTCCGACCTCGGCGGCGCTTTTCAGATCGCTCAGATGGGTTTTTGAATCATAGTCGTAGTCGGTCTCCATGCCATTGTCGTCCTTGCCGACGACGCTGACGGAAACGGAGTGGTTGGACCCGCCCGACTGGCCGAAAAAGCCGTGGCTGGTCATCAGCCATTTATAGCCCTCGCCATAGCTCGCCCCGGCGCCGGAGGAATTGACGATGCCTTTGACGGCGAGCGCGGCAGCTTCGCAGTCGGCGGCGCGTGATTTCAGGACATCGGTTGAGGGTTCGGCGAAATCGCCGAGATCAAGCTCGGGGAAGGGCGGCTTGGCCAGCCGGTCAGCCGGCGCGAGGCCGCACCACGGGTCTTCCGGCGCGGCTTTGGCCATGGCGACGCAGCGCTCGGCGAGTTCCTGAAGGCCGGCGGCGGAATGGTCGGTCGTTGAAACGCTCGCCTGACGCTTGCCGATCAGCACGCGGAGGCCGAGATCGGCGGCCTCTGACCGCTCGACGTCTTCGAGCTTGCCCATGCGCCAGGAGACGCCTGAGGAGACGGAATGGAACAGGACCGCATCGGCGGCCTCGGCCCCTTCTGCCTTGGCGTCGGCGATCAGGCGTTCGAGAATGGCTTGCGCTTCGTTTGTTTGCATGGGCGAGGGGATAAAGGCTCGCGGCGGAGCGCGCAAGGCATGCGGCGCCAACTTGCGCCTTCGCTCAAGGGGGGATTCCACCCTCCGATTTCCCCGGCGAAAGCCGGGGCCCAGCCAATAACATAATGCCGGGCGAAGCCCGTCTTTTTTAGATTGACTGGATCCCGGCCTGCGCCGGGATGATCGGAGAATATTCGTTGCGTTGGAGGAAACGTCGCCTTAGCCCGCTGCAACCTCCGCCCGCGCCCCATCGCCCCATTTTTTCATGGCGGGCAGGGCGAACATCATGTCGCGATAGGTGGCGGCTTCCGGCGACAGCTCGAGCGGGCCGTAGGTGACGAAACGCGAGACCACCGGCGCATACATGGCGTCAGCGATGGAGAATTTGCCAAACAGGAAATCGCCGCCGGAACCATAGGTCTTCCGGCATAGGGTCCAGAGGTCATTGATGCGGTCGATATCGCGCGACACGCCGCCGGAGGTGACATGGGAAAGGCCTTCCCGCGTGAAAACCATGGGCCAGACCGTGCGCAGGGCAGAAAAGCCGGAATGCATTTCCGACGAGACAGCGCGGGCGATGGCGCGCGCTTGTCTGTCTTCGGGCCAGAGTTGTTTTTCGGGAAAGAGCTCGTTCACATACTCCGCAATCGCCAGCGAATCCCAGATTTGCAGCTCGTCATGGGTGAGAAAGGGCACAAGGCCTGAAGGCGATTTCTCCGAAAGCTCTTTTCGTGACGTTGGGCGGTCAAGCCTGATGTTTTCTTCCGTAAACGGAATGCCTGCCTGAGTCATCAGGAACCATGGCCGCAAAGACCATGAGGAAAGATTCTTATCGCCGATGGTGAGGGTGAGGTCGCTCATGCGTCACTTTGCATATTGCAGAAAGAAATTCGCGATCCACTTGCCCATGAGCTCGCGGTCCGAACGGTTTTTGTAACTGGCGATGCCGGGATCGGCGCGGTCGGCGGGAATGCGGCCCTTGCGAAACCGCAACAGGGTTTCGCCATAATCATGAGCGAATTCCGGATGCTGCTGGAAGGAGATCGCCGGGCCCTGCGCGAACTCCAACACGCCCATAGGACAGAACTCACTGCCGCCAAGAATGCGCGCGCCTTGCGGCAGTTCGGTCACCTGATCCTGATGGGAAACGGCGCAGGCGATGTGGTTCGACGGCGGGTCCATCCAGTCCGTTTGCGTCTTGATCGTATAGTCATGAACGCCGACGCCCCAGCCCTTGTCCGACTTTTCCGCCTTGCCGCCGAAGGCATCCGCCATCAGCTGGTGGCCGAAGCAAATCCCGACCTGCGGCTTGCCGGCTTTCGC
>JAUIEG010000035.1 GCA_030428745.1 Alphaproteobacteria bacterium | reverse complement strand
GCGAACGCCAGAACGAGCGGGGTCATCAACGCCGTCAGCATAGCTACGTTGCCACTCTTGTTTTTCGCAACTCCAAACATATAGCACGGCCCCCTTGGCCTCGGCGGTTTCCTCCCCCGCCGTGCTAGTGAATATCCGTTTTCGAAGATAAAAATGTCTTATTTATACTGGTTAACAAAGAATCTATTTCGCCATTTGCAATTTTACGAAAAACCGTTCAATTCACCAACTAACCGTGTGTTTTGATTAGGATTTGAAAATGCGCTTGCCGTCGCCCCTGCTTACCGGGCGCTTAAAAAAAAGATATAAACGTTTTCTTTCTGATATCATTTTGGATGACGGCCGGGAGGTTGTCGCCCATTGCGCCAACCCCGGATCAATGCTCGGAGTCGCCGTGGAAGACGCGCCCGTCTGGGTTCACGAGCATGGCGATCCGAAGCGCAAACTCGCCTTTTCCTGGGAGCTGGTGGAGATTGACGGGACCCTGATCCCGGTGAACACCACAAACCCCAACCGCATCGTTCCCGAAGCCATCGGCAAAGGCGTCATCCCCGAACTCTCCGGCTATGGCGATATCGCCCGCGAAGTGAAATATGGCGAGGCCAGCCGCATCGACCTCCTCCTGTCGGGCGCCAAATCAGGAAAAGGGCGGAAAAAGCCCTGCTATGTGGAGATCAAGAATGTCCACCTGTCGCGGGAGGCCGGACTTGCGGAGTTTCCCGACAGCGTCACCAAAAGAGGCGCCAAGCACTTGGAAGAACTCTCCCGCATGGCTGCACAGGGCGCGCGCGCCGTCATGCTGTTTGTGGTCCAGCGCGGCGACTGCCGCCGCTTCGCGCCGGCCGCCGATCTCGACCCCGCCTACGCCAGGGCCTTGCAAGACGCAGCCTCGGCGGGGGTTGAACTTTTGTGCTATGATTGCGAAATCACTACCACCGAGGTGGTCCTGCGCAAGGCGCTGGAGATCGAACTGGAGTCCCGATGACTGAAGCCATTCTTGACGAAGACGACGTCGTCCGCCCCGGCGCCATCAAGCTGCACGGGCCCGAGGATTTCGAAGGCATGCGCAAGGCGGGCCAACTCGCCGCCTCAGCGCTCGATATGATCGCCGATCATGTGAAGCCGGGCGTCACCACGGGTCATCTCGACGATCTCATCCGCGACTTCGTTTTCGACCACGACGCCCTCTCCGCCACCATCGGTTATCGCGGCTATCGCCACGCCAGCTGTATCTCGCTCAATCATGTCATCTGTCACGGCATCCCCAGCGACAAAGTGTTAAAGAACGCCGACATCATGAATATCGACGTCACCGTCATCGTCGACGGCTGGCATGGGGACACCAGCCGGATGTATTACGCCGGCGAACCCAAAGTGAAAGCGCGTCGTCTCGTCGATACGACCTATGACGCGATGATGGCGGGAATCAACGCGGTGAAGCCCGGCGCAACCCTGCGCGACATCGGCCGCGCCATTCAGTCCGTCGCCGAGGGGCAAGGCTTTTCCGTCGTGCGCGATTTCTGCGGTCACGGCCTCGGCCAGGTTTTCCACGACGCGCCCAATGTTGTTCATTATGCGGAATATAAAGATCGCTGGGGCGGCGTTCATCAAGCGCCGGACACGGAACTGAAGGCCGGCATGTTCTTCACCATCGAGCCCATGATCAATGAGGGCAAACCCGATGTGAAGCTCCTGAAGGATAACTGGACCGCCGTCGCCCGCGACAAGTCTCTTTCCGCCCAGTTCGAGCATTCGATTGGCGTCACCGAGACCGGCTTTGAGATCTTCACAAAGTCGCCCAAAGGGCTCGACCGGCCGCCTTATAGATAACGAGAGTCAGTCGGGACGATACCGGTGCGCCCTTCAGAAAAAGGCGGCCTGACGCTTTCGCAACACAATACCGCAGCGTCGCAGCTTTCGCTGCGCACACGCAAAGGCGGAGATGGCTTACATCCAGTTTCCGGAAATCGACATTGCAGCCAGCAACGTCATCACCAGCATGAAATAAAGATTCCAAATACCAAACAGCAAGGTAACGACACGCGCACCTTTAAGAAAGATAAGAAGAAAAACCCAAGCGATCGCAAATACGAAGATTGTAATTGCAATAGGCCATGACACCCAGTCGGGATTCTTAGGCTGGTCCACGCCCCACTGATAAGCGAAATAGGCGCCCCAAACGCCCAAGAAAATCCATAATGCAGGGAGTATCATCAGACAGGGCAAACGCCGCCGCGATTCTTCCGCAGCCGGCATCTTCCAAGCCGCCAAGAGTACAAAAATTAATGTGACTGCTGCAACCGCAAGCATACCCAACGGAAAGCCGACATGAAAGGCCTGGCCGAGGAGCCAAAAGAACCGCGAAACAACTTCGCCGAGATCTTTAGACATTTGCGTTTCCGGACATACGCCGTCAGTGTAGATACGCATCACGCTACCATGTAATACCTTGGCGTGCTACATGCGGAATTTCCTGTGTATGCAGACTGAAAGGTGATTTCCGTTGCCGGGCATAACAACGAAAAAAAAGGCGTCAGCGCCATCTGGCAACCACACTGCGGGCCATCGCGAACGCCTGCGCGCGCGGTTCAAAAAAGCCGGCGTCGACGGCGTTCAGGATTACGAACTCCTGGAACTTATTCTCTTCCGAGCCATTCCCAGAAAGGATGTGAAGCCGCTGGCGAAAGAGCTCATCGCGAAATTCGGCGGGTTTGCCCAGGTGATCGCCGCGCCGGTGGAGCGTCTGATGGAGGTGAAAGGCGTTTCGGAGAATGTTGCGCAGGAATTGAAAATCGTTCAGGCCGCCGCCCTCAAACTTTCTCAGGCGCGCGTCCTGAAGCGTCCCGTCATATCATCCTGGGACGCCCTCCTTTCCTATTGCCGCGCAGCGATGGCGGACGAAAAGACGGAGCTTTTCCGCATTCTGTTTCTCGACAAGAAAAACATCCTCATCGCCGACGAGGTTCAACAACGCGGCACCGTGGACCATACGCCGGTCTACCCCCGTGAAGTGGTGAAGCGCGCGCTGGAGCTTGGCGCCTCAGCGATCATCCTCGTGCATAATCACCCATCCGGAGACCCGACGCCGTCGCAAGCCGATGTCGACATGACCAACCAGATCGTAAAGGCCGCCGCCGCGCTCAATATTCGCATCCATGACCATCTCGTTATTGGCCATGATCAACATGCGAGCTTTAAATCCCTCGGACTTTTATAGAGGCGTACACGAATGACCCGTATCATCACCCTCACCCCAAACCCTGCGCTCGACTATGCGGTCACCGCGGATTTTGTGGAGCCGAACCGCAAGCTGCGCTGCCGCGATCCGCAAATGCACCCGGGCGGCGGCGGCATCAATGTCGCCCGCTCCTGCTCCCGCCTTGGCGCGCACACGCTGGCCATTTTCACCGCCGGCGGCGTTTATGGCGATGCGCTCGTCAAATCCCTCGCTATCGAAAATGTTCCCATGCGGATGATTCCAATCACCGGAGAAACCCGTCTCGCCTTTCATGTCAAAAACGACAGGGAGGACAACGAATACCGCTTCAATCTTCCCGGCGCAAAGATGAACGAGGACGAAATCGCCCGGTTTCTCACCGCCATACGCGAAGAGGCGGAACCCGGCGATTTTGTCGTGGCGAGCGGCAGCCTGCCCCCTGACGCGCCGCCGGACCTCTGGGCGCAGGCGGCGCATGTCGCCAAGGACCAGGGCGCCCGTTTTGTGCTCGATTCCATTAGCGGTCTCGACGCGGCGCTCGCAGAAGGCGTCTATATGCTGCGCCAGAACGAGCATGAGTATGAAGCCATCTCCGGAAAGACGCTGACCTGGCCCGGCGAAATCGAAGCTTACGCCAAGGACCTTGTCGCCAAGGGACAAGTGCAGGCCATGGTGGTGAGCCATGGCGGCGACGGCTCTCTCATGGCGACGAAAGACGGCGTTTTCACCGCCCCGTCTTTCAAGGTGCGCGCATCAAGCGCCGTCGGCGCCGGAGACAGTTTCGTGGGCGGGCTTTTAACGGCGCTGTCGCGCGGCGATAGCGAGACCGAAGCCCTCAAATTCGGCATGGCGGCCGCTGGCGCGACGCGCATGAGTGAGGGCACCGCCCTTTTCGATCCTGCCGATGTCAAAAAACTGATGGCGTCGACGCCGGCCTGACCAAACACGAAACCATCATCGAATCGGGCCTATGCTGCTGTCCTCAACTGGGGAGAGCACGATGCCATATTACAATGACCTGCGGCCTGACACGGATCTGAAGAAAAAAGGCTACGCGCTGGTTTTTCCGGAGATGCGCGACGCAGAGAAAATCCGCGCCATCGACAACATCCTCGCCTTGAAAACCGGCCTCGACAATCTCATTCCGCCGCGGCGCACAGACAAAACCATTCTGATCGCAAGCTGGAACATCAAGGAGTTCGGGCACACCACCCAGCGCCTGCCCGAAGCCTATTTCTACATTGCGGAAATCATCGCGCGGTTCGATCTGGTGGTTATTCAGGAGGTGAAGTCCACCTTGCGCGATCTTCAGGTGCTCATGCGCCTGCTCGGCAGTGAGTGGGAATATGTCGTGAACGACATCACCAGCGGCGTCGATGGCAACTCCGAACGCTCAGCCTATCTCTATAACTCATCTCGCGTGAAACTCTCCGGCACCGTCGGCGAGCTCGTGCTGTGGCCGGCGATCACGCAAGACGCCGAGATTCAACAGTTGAAACGCACGCCCTATCTCACCGGGTTTAAAGCGGGCTGGAAAGAATTCGGCATGCTCAGCGTTCACCTTCAGCCCGGCGACAAGCCGGAGAATGTGGATTATCGGCGAGAGGAGGTTTCGCTTCTCCTCACCGCGCTTCAGGAGAAGATCAGCGAGCACTGGACGTCGAGCCTTGTAATCGCCGGCGACTTCAATTTCTACAAGGGCGATGACAAGGATGACGGCGCCGTCGAGCTCTTCACCGAGGCAGGCTATTACGAAGTGGACAGCCTGATTGGGCTCGACACCAATGCGTCAGCGACACAGGCCTATGACCGCATGTTCATCCGCACAAACGAATATTTCCGCGTCGTGACGCGTCCGGACGGCCGAATGAATGG
This sequence comes from Alphaproteobacteria bacterium, assembly GCA_030428745.1. GTDB lineage: Bacteria > Pseudomonadota > Alphaproteobacteria > Caulobacterales > Parvularculaceae > Hyphococcus. The sequence continues at coordinate 6,521 of JAUIEG010000035.1, read as the reverse complement.
CGGCGTCTTTGATCCCTTTCAATTCGTCTATACGGATACCCAGACCGAAGCCTATGGCGCGGAAATGGTCGAGGACTATACGGGTGAAAAAGACATGACCGACCCGGCCAACCAGGCGAAATATTTCAAACATCCCTGGCGCAAGAACCAGCTTTCCGATCATTTCCCGATCTGGTTCGAGCTGGAAATCGACAGCTCCGAAGATTTTCTGACGAACAAGCGCGAGGCCTTTGAGGACTAAACTGCATTTACAATTCTTCGAATCATAAATGCAGTCTAGATTTTATTTAAGCGCATCTTTTACAAAAACCGGTTTCCACTTTTTGTGGATGCGCTCCAGGCCCTATTCTTCCTCGCCATAGATCGCGATGATTTGTTCCTCAGCGTTTTTGACGCCGCGAAACATGCCTTTTGAGTTAAAGGTCATGGCGTAAGAGCCGTCAGGCGCCAGCACGATAACGCCGCCATCGGCGCCCATGTCCTGTAAACGGTGATGGATTACGTCATCCGCCGCCTCTTCCACGGTCTTGCCCTGATATTCAACCTGCGCGCAGATGTCCCTCGCAATGGTGAGGCGGATAAAATACTCGCCCCAGCCGGTGGAGGAGACGGCGCAGGATTTGTTGTCGGCGAAGGTTCCGGCGCCAATGATCGGCGTATCGCCGACACGGCCATAACGCTTCATCATCATCCCGCCCGTTGACGTGCCTGCGGCGAGATTGCCCTCAGCGTCGAGCGCGACGGCGCCCACAGTGCCATATTTGAAATCATGGAACAGCGCCGCGTCTTTCTGGTTTTCTTTTTCAGCTTTGAGGGCGCGTTTATACGCTTTCCAGCGATGTTCGGTTTTAAAATAGCTCGGCTTCACCAATTCCAAGCCGTTTTCTCTGGCGAACTTTTCTGCGCCGTCACGCGCAAACATCACATGATCCGATTTCTCCATCACCGCGCGGGCGAGTTTGATCGGGTTTTTAACGCGCGTGACGCCGGCGACAGCGCCGGCATTCAAGGTCGCGCCGTCCATGATGGATGAATCGAGCTCGTTCTTGCCCTTCCGGGTGAACACTGCACCCTTGCCCGCATTGAACATGGGCGCGTCTTCCATGAGGACGATGGCGGCCTCGACCGCATCCAGAGCCGCGCCGCCGCTCTCGAGCACTGCATAGCCGGCGTCGAGCGCTTCATTCAGCTTCGCCCGGAAAGCGGCCTCTTCTTCCGGCGAATAACGACCGGGCGCCAACGCGCCTGCGCCGCCATGAATGACAATTGTGACTGGCGTCACCGGCGCAGCCTCGTGATGTTCGGCCATCGCCGGAGCGGCAAAGAAAAACGCCGCAAGAGTCAGAAAAATCCGCATGAATCGCCTCCCGTTTCCATCATTGTGGAAGCCAGCGAAGGGGCAATCAAGGGCAGTTTTATTCGAAATCCGGCGTCAGCATGCGCTGGGCGCGCCATTGCTCCACAATCCGGTCGATGAAGCTGTTGTCCTCGATTTCCACCGACCAGCCATCGGTGAAACAGGCAGTGAGGCTGCGCGGCACCGCGTCAGCGGGTAGCGCATCAAAACGGATGCGCGTCGGCATGGGCACACCCTCACCCACGGCGATCGCCTCGCCGAGGCCCAGCGACGGCAAGCAGCTTAAAAGACTTGTCGACGCGTCGGGCACGGCGGCGCGCAACGCGTCCTGGTCCGCCTGATTGGCGAGACGCATGGCGAAGATCGTATTGCATTGGGAAAGGACTGTCGGATCAAGTTCCGTCGGACGCTGCGACGCGATCCACAGTGCAACGCCGGTCTTGCGGCCTTCCTTGGCGATGCGGACAAGCGAGCGGCGTGTTGGGCCGAAACCGTCTTCGGGGTTGGCCGGCGCATAGCGGTGCGCGTCCTCCACCACGAGCGCGATCGGCGCGGCGCCATTGCTCCACAAACCGAATTCAAAGGCGAGCCGCGAAACCACGGAGACCACCACCTGCACGACTTCTGTGGGCAGGCCGCCCAGCTCGATGACACTGACCGGCTGGCCGTCCACCGGAATCCGGAAAAGCTCGCTCAGCATGTCTTTCAGCGTGTCCTGAACTGTCAGGCCGCCAAACATAAAGGAATAACGGGCATCCTGACTGATCGCATAAATACGGCTGCGGAGCCGCTTATAGGGCGCGCCCGTGCGCCCGCTATCGAGCCCGCCAAGCGACTTATCAATCAGACCCAGCAGCTCAGAAATCCGATACGGAATTGGCGTGTCCACCGTCACGGCCGTTCCGTCAGTGCGCAGCCGGCTCGCCCGGCCGGATCCGCCCATATTCATCCGCTTCGCCGCCGGCAGAAGATCGGCGAGGATTTCGATTTCCTCACTGTCGCGCGAGCGGCCGGGATAGAGAACTTCCACCAGCTCGTCGAAGGTCAGCATCCAGTAAGGCAGGTTGAAGCTTGTCGGGTCGAAGACGACGGCGCCGTCACCGAAACTTTTCGAATACTCGTTATGCGGATCGAGAATGACGATGTGCGCATGGGGAAAGCGCTGTAAAACGGCGCGCAGGAGCAGCGCAACCGCACAGGACTTGCCCGCGCCGGTGGTGCCGAGAACCGCGCAATGACGCGAGAAGATTTCGTCCACATTAACGGTGGCCGGAATAGAGGCGTCCTGTTTAACGACGCCTACCCGCACGCTCGCAGCGCCGTTGACAGCAAAGAGCGCCGTCAGTTCGTCGCGCGTCGCCACATGCACATTGTCGCCAAGGGTCGGATAGGCTGACACCCCGCGCCGGAATCGCGCCGGGGCATTGATCGTTGGTTTTGTAAACTCACCGATAAGCTCGATCTCGATGATGCGCATTTCCGGGACCGCCGGATCAAGGCTGGGCGCCGGGTTGGTCATGGCCGATACAAGGCCAAGCACAATCGACGAGCCCGCGTCGACGCTCATGATCGCGCCCAGTTGCGGGCGGGACGAACGATCAGACTCGGGCGTGTCCTCATCAAGCATGACAAGCGCATGGGAGCCGGTGACGGAGACAACCGTCCCCACACGCGGCTTATCCTGAAACGCCATATCAAAGGCTTCAGCGGTCGGGGCCGCGCCTCCCTTGCGGCTGAACGGCGATTTTTTATGAGATTTATGCGGCGTCATCGTCTCGCTCCGCGGTGTTTTCTACACCGCTTTCATCTTCTTCCTGAGGTGTCTCCGCATAAAGCGCATCCGCCGGCGGCAAGGAAATCCGCGCAAGGGTTCCCTGCCCGGGCCGGCTTTCCACGTAGAACCGTCCGCCCTGCATCTCGACAAAGGTTTTCGCGACTGCGTAGCCGACGCCAGGCCCGAGGAATGACCGGTCGAGGCCGCGATGAAGCTCCTTAAAGGCGTCAAGCGCCTCGCTGAGCTCTTCATCCGTGAAGCCGTCGCCTTCATCGCGAACGGCGATTTCCGCCCAACCGGGCCCCGTTCGCGACGCTTTGACATGGACCTGCCCGCCCTCATGACTGAGTTTGAGCGCCGTTTGAATTAGATGGTCCAACGCCTGAGCGAAGCGTTCAGCATCGCCCCAACCAAGAAGGTCAGCGCGGACGCCCTGCCGCTTGATTGTGATTCCCGCCGCTTCGGCGCGCACCTGCGCGCGATCGACGGACTCATCGAGAAGCGCCGCGAAATCGATGGGCCCCTCATTGATCTCAACCCGGCCGCTTTCCAGCGCCGCCACTTCGATAAGCGTGTTGATATGGCCGAGCAGAAGGTCGGCGGATTGAAGGATATATTCGGAGTATGTCCGCTGTTGCTCAGCGCTGAGGCTGTAATCCTCGCCGTCGCGCAACATGGTGGCGAAACCGATGATGGCGTTAAGGGGCGTCCTCAGTTCGTGATTCATGTTGGCGAGAAATTCCGAACGCGCCTTAATGGCGAGTTCCGCCTCGATGCGCGCAGCGCGAGCCTCTAGTTCGGCGCGGCGGCGGAACATCAATTCGCTCATACGCGCGCCGTATTCGGCGAGCCGTGAGCCGGATGAATCTAATCGTGACTTGGGCGCGGGCATGTCCAGTTCCTCCCGCAAAGCCTAGCCTCGAAGCGCTAACGCGCCGTTAAGCATTCGCACGGGGAAACAGGGTTAAAAGAGAGTAAACTCCCTAAGCTTTAGCGGGACCGCCATCGGCCGGAGGTGCGTCCGCTTTCGCCTTTTCGGCGTTCTCCTTCGCCTTCGCTTTTTCCTTCGCCTTTTCCGACTTTTGTTCCGGCGGCTTTGGAATATAGGCGAGCACGGTGTCGCCAATATCGGGTTTTAAAGGCGCCTCCTGCGACGCGAACATGATCTCGCCCTTGCGGATAATCAGAATGACCTCATTTTCCGCACCCAGATCCTTTTTGTATTGCTCCGGCGGATACTCCTCGGAAATCTTGGTGCGCTGAAAAATCCAGCCGGAATAATGCCGGCGCACAAGTTCATCGAGGGCGACGCCGGAATGAAGGAAGGTCCGCCCCTGCAACGTGTAGGAAAGCGCCTTGCGGTCTTCTTCATCCTTGCCGCGGGCGTTCACCTGAAATATCGACGCGCGTCCCATCTCAGGCGCAAGGTCTGTCGCCACAAGCGCGTTATGAGCTTCATTGCCGCCAAGCGCGAGCAGATAACCGAAGCGGTTGAGATCGACATGATGCTCCGTCACCTCGGAAAGGATTTCACCGTAATAGGTCGGCACATTGGCGAGGCGCACCGGCCGCAGACGCCGCCAGCTGGCGTCCGCCACGGTCACCGGCACTTCCATTTCTTTCAGTTTCGCCGCCAGCGCCGCAGAAAACGGCGACGCGCCGACAATCAACACGCCCGGCCGCTCGCGCGAGGCAAGGCCCAGCGCCTTCGCCAGCGGCGAGATCGTAAAGCCGTGCAACACAACGGTGGCGAACACCATCGCGAAGGCAAGCGCGATCAGCTTGTCCCCGTCGGCATAGCCTGCGGCGGTGAGTGAAGCGCCAAAAAAACTTGAGACGGCGACGGCGACGATGCCGCGCGGTGCGATCCAGCCCACAAGCAACCGCTCTTTCCAGGGGAGACCCGAGCCCATGGTAGACAGAAAAACCGTCAAGGGGCGAACGACAATCAACATCGCGACGAGGAACCAGAAGGCCGACCAGTCAAGAGCGCCAAGGGATTGCACGGTCAAATTCGCCGTCAGGATAATGAAAACACCCGAGACCAGAACGATCGTGATGTTTTCCTTGAACAACCGCAGATCGTTGATGCTGGCGATGCGCGAATTCGCAAGTGTTACGCCCATGGCCGTAACCGAAAGGAGGCCGCCTTCCTCTTGTATGAGATTGGCGAGCTCAAAACAGATCAGGACCAGCGCCAACAGGATCGGCGGTTTGAGATATTCAGGCGCCCAGCCGCGGCGAAACGTTGTGGCCGTGAACCGCCCGAAGGCGTAGCCAAATCCGAGCGCCAGCGCCGACCCCAAAACCAGTGAACTGATAATGTCGACCGAAGTGCCGCCATGGTCGCCAAGCATCAAAAATTCATAGACGAGCACCGCAAGGAGCGCACCGAGGGGATCATTAATGATCCCCTCCCACTTAAGCAGCGTCGCCGGCCGCGGATTGAGTTTCGACTGGCGCAAAAGCGGGATGATCACCGTCGGGCCAGTGACGACCATAATGCCGCCGAAGAGCAGCGCCGCCTGCCAGGTGAGCCCGGCGATCAGATATCCGGCCGCCGCCCCGAGAAACCACGCAATCGGCACACCTGGAAAGACCAGACGCCGGACGCCGCGAGTCAGTCCGCGCAGTTCGGAGAAATTGAGCTGCAACCCACCTTCAAAAAGGATGACAGCGACCGCGACGGCGATGATCGGCCGGTAAAAATCGCCGAACAAAGCCTCCATGGGCGGCGTTCCGGGCGCAGCGTCCGGCGCGGCGAATAAATTAAGAACAGGACCGGCAATGATCCCCGCAACCGCCATCAGCACAATGGCCGGCAGGTTGAATCGCCAAGCGAGCCATTGCGCGCCAATACCGAGCGCACCAATGATCGCAAAGGCGAGAACCAGATTTTCCATGCCGTCTCCCGTCTAGCCGCCGCTAGCGGTTCTTGAACACCGGTTTGCGCTTTTCCGTAAAGGCAGCCATTCCCTCTTTCTGGTCCTCAAAAGCAAACACAGAATGGAAGACGCGCCTTTCGAAACGCACGCCTTCGGACAGCGTCGTTTCATAGGCGCGATTCACCGATTCTTTGGTGAGCATGGCGATAGGCCGGGAGAAACCGGCAATCTGTTTGGCGACGCGGATCGCCTCTTCGCGCAACTCCGCTTTTGGCACGATACGGCTGACGAGACCGCAGCGTTCCGCCTCTTCGGCGTCCATCATGCGGCCGGTCAAGCACATTTCCATGGCCTTCGACTTGCCTATAAACCGCGCCAGACGCTGGGTGCCGCCCGCGCCGGGCATGGCGCCGATCGAAATTTCAGGCTGGCCGAACTTGGCGGTGTCGCCGGCGATGATGAAATCGCACATCAGCGCAAGCTCACATCCGCCGCCAAGCGCGTA
>JAUIEG010000697.1 GCA_030428745.1 Alphaproteobacteria bacterium | reverse complement strand
GAAAGGCCGGCAGGGCCCGCCCCGACAATCACCACATCGAATTCCATCGCTTCCCGTTCGGGCGCTGCTTGTGTCATTGCGTCTTCTCTTTTTCGCTGCCGCGCGGTTTAGTCTCCGCGTTGAGGTCATGCGGTTTTGGCAAAAATCACCGGGAAAAGCCACGTCGCAGCGCATTGTTTTCCAAAGGATCCCTATGAGCTTTGACATCGCCGCCTTTCTTTGCGCCGGTTTCGTCGCGCTGCTCCTTTTCGCGGAGCGGGGCCGTCACGTCCGCCTGCGGTGGATCGCCAAGCCTCTAGCCTCGCTCGCTTTTGTCCTGGCGGGCCTTGCCGGCGGCGCATTCGAGAGCGCCTATGGGCTATGGGTTCTGGCGGCGCTGGCCCTGTGCATGGCGGGCGACGTGCTCCTCATCCCGACTGGGGAAAAAACCTTCCTGGCGGGCATGGGCGCTTTCGCCGCCGGTCACGCCGCATATATTGGCGCGTTTTTATCGGGCGGCGCCGATCTGACGCCGCTTTTTTTCGCCGGCGCGGCGGGCATGATTGTCTTCGCCGTCCTGTCCTTACGCTGGCTATGGCCCCATCTCGGCGCGTTTCGAGGCCCTGTTGCTGGCTACACCGTCATCATCGCGGCCATGGTGGCGACGAGTTTCCTCGCCGCACCGCCTGCCCGCCCCACGCCCAGCCTGCTCGTCATCGCCGGCGCCGTGGGATTCGCTGTTTCAGACCTCGCGGTCGCCCGGGACAAATTCGTGGCGCCGGGCTTTATCAACCGGGTCTGGGGCCTGCCGCTTTATTATGGGGCGCAGTTGATGCTCGCGGCTTCTGTTTAACACCGTCCTGCTGCTAGACTGCGCCCATGGTGGAAGGTTCCGAGACAGAAACGGCCCGCGCCCTGTTGCGCTGGTACGCGGAGATGGGCGTCGATGAGGCGGTCGGGCCCGCGCCCGCCGATCTTTACAGCTGGACACGCGCTGATCCCGCCGCCGCCCCCCGTCTCGAAACCATGCGCAAGACTTCGGCGCCAGCCGCCCCCGAAGTCACATCCGCTCAGCCAGAAACAATATCCACCGACGAGGCGATCAAGGCCGCCGAAGCCGCAGCCGCCGCTTGCGACAGTTTCGAAGCGCTTGAGGCCGCCGTGAAAGCCTTCGACGGCTGCTCCCTGAAGGCCGGGACGAAGAACACAGTCTTTGCAGACGGCGTCCCGGGCGCCGACCTTCTTGTTATCGGCGAAGCGCCGGGTCGGGACGAAGACCGTCTCGGCAAGCCCTTTGTCGGCCGGGCGGGCCAGCTCCTTGACCGGATGCTCGCCGCCATTGGTCGCGACCGAACCTCTAATACACTGATTTCTAACGTTATTTTCTGGAGACCGCCCGCCAACCGCACGCCGACGGCGCTTGAAACCGCCGTCTGCCGGCCCTTCGTGGACCGTCTGATAGAGCTGACTGACCCCAAGGCCGTCCTGATCGCCGGCGGCGCGCCCCTGCAAGCGCTGCTCGGCGTCACGGGCATCATGCGGGCGCGGGGCGTCTGGCGTGAGATCGAGACGGCGGGCGGCAAGCGCTATCCGGCCCTGCCCACCTATCACCCGGCCTTTTTGCTGCGCCAGCCTGCGGGCAAGCGCCTCGCCTGGGCCGATCTTCAGTCCCTCGACGCTAAGTTAAAGGACCATTAACCGACATTACCATATTCTTAGGTGTAAAGTTTGGGGCGTTGGGATCATTTCCCTTTTTTCACTTCCGGCGGCGATACTGCCGCCATCGGGCCCCGCAAAAGCGGGCGAAAGGAAGATTTGACTTATGGCGGCTGTTCGCTGGTTTTCGCTGTTTATTGTGTTCGCTGCGCAAAGCGCTGCAGCGGCGACCGCTGACACGCCCGCGCAAGCCGATCCTGGGGCGGCGCCCGCCGCCGCGCTTTCCGACGTTCTCAATCTCCGTGTGCTGAGCGATGCCGACGCAGCGCTCTACGAAGCGATCTTCGCGTTGCAGGAAGACGGGCGCTGGAAAGAAGCGGATGCGAAAATCGCCGCGCTCCAAAACGACGTCCTGATGGGTTATGTGCAGTATCAGCGC
>JAUIEG010000696.1 GCA_030428745.1 Alphaproteobacteria bacterium | reverse complement strand
TAATCGAGATTTTGGCGCCCCCAACTCATGCCGCCATAGGTTGAGACCCATTTTCTCTGAACCATGATCTTCTCAGCCGGTATGCTTCCATCCTCTTGCGGATAAGGAGCAATCGCTTCCAATTCTTCGATGGCTGCCTCATCGCCGCGACGGCGCGCACCCTCCAGCGCGAAGCGGTAGCCGACCGCTTCATTTTCAAGAGAAGAAATAACCTGCCCCATTCCAATATAAGCATGCAGCCATTGGGGGTGACGTTTTGCGAGCTCAAGCCCGAGAATCGACCCCCAGGAATGGCCAAGCACGAAGATCTTGTCTTTCTCATATGTTTTTCGAAGATAGGATGCGACTTCCTCGCTGTCCTTGATCATGCGTTCAACGGTGATGGTCGGAAGAACGTCCGCCTGATCGTTTGAAACGGCGGTCTTTCCGCTTCCGCGCTGATCCCATTGAACGACGGTGAAATAGTCTTCAAGCGGCGCCTGGTAAAACCAGCGCACCGGCATTTCGGTCGTTCCCGGCCCGCCATGAATGAAAAGCAAGATGGGATTTCTCCGGTCGCGCCCGCGCACTGAAATCCACTGCTTGATCCCGCCAATCTCGATTTCTTTGAGCTCGTTTAGGCCGCGCGGCGTTTGAATCGCCTGCGCCTCGCGAAGCATGTCCTGAACGCTCTCCCGGGTGAATGGAGCCGCCTCAATGGCGTCCTCTTGCGCGCATGCTGAAACGAAAGGCGCCGACAAAAGGAACAGGAAAATCAGCGCAGCATTCACTCGCATCGGCTCAATCCAATCTGCTGGTTAGGGCAAGACAGTTTCGTCGTCATGGGCGCCAAATGCAACGATCTCTAAAAGCGGGGCGCCGCCCGGAAGGAAGAGCGGCGCCTCCGTCAAGACTTCTTACGGGATCAAAATTCACGCCCGATAGTGACGCCAATTGTGCGCGGCCGGTTGATTGTCGTCCGCTCCAGGGTCAGCGGGGCGCCGCCCCGCAGCCCAAAGACTGTCGTTCTGTCGAGCTCCGCCCGTTCGTCGGTGAGATTATCGACAAAGATCGCAACTGAGTAAGGCCCGTGTTCAAGTCCGGCGCGCAAGCCCAGCAGCACATAGCTGTCAAGATCGCTGGAAGCCGGACCGAGAGAGCTCTGGCGGCCGCCGACATATTGCAAGTCGCCGCGAAGATAGGCGTTGCTGTTCCCGAAGACGGGCGCGCTCAGTTCGAAATTCATCGCCGAACTCCATTTTGGCGTGACCGGGACGCGTTGTCCGGGAAGCGCGAAAGCAGCCACAGAAGCCGGCACATCATCGAGAGTCGCATCCGTGTAGGTGACCTGACCGCCAAGGGTGAGGTGTTCATTGACGACAAAGCTCGTTTCAAGCTCGGCGCCCTTGCTGGTTGCGTCTCCGGCGTTCAGGAATCCGTCAAAGCCGTCGCCGCGGCTGACATTGAGCTGAATGTCTTTCCAGTCGATGTAGAATATGGCGGCGGCGACCGTCAGCGCATCGTCAAACGCCCGGAACTTGGTTCCGACTTCATAGTTCCACAGGCTATCGGAGCCATAGGTTGGCCCAACATCAATGGTGCAGCCGGCGAGCGGATCGCAAGGCGGTAGCCCAGGATTAACGCCGCCGATCCGGAACCCCTGCGCGGCCTGGAAGTAAACCAGCGCCTCATCTGTCAATTCGTAGGAAACATTGACCTTGGGCGTTGTCGACTGCTCGCTGACATCCCCGGACACCGTCGCCTGTAGCAATAGCCCGTCATTGACGGTGAGATTGCTTCTGTCGATGTCAGAGACGCGCACGCCCGCTGTTACGTTCAAACGGTCAGTAAAGTCGTAGCCGAGTTCGACGAAGCCTGCGATCTGTTCGATATCCGACGCGCGATCAAGGTAAAAAAGATTAGCCGCCGGGTCTGACGGCGCCGGAACGCCGAGCGGATTAATGGTCTGACGAAAATCGTCGCTGCGATCCAGATAGAACCCGCCCACAAGCCAGCTGAAGGGGCCGTCGCCGTTTGAGGCTAGACGAACCTCTTGCGTAAAGGTCTCTCCTTCATAGAGGAGCGGAGATACGACACG
>JAUIEG010000695.1 GCA_030428745.1 Alphaproteobacteria bacterium | reverse complement strand
CGCGAACCCCCGGCCGATCATTTCGACCGGATCGCCATCCGCCAGATCATCGAGGACCTCACCGCCAGCCAGCGCGTGCTGACAACGCGCGTCATCGCCGCTGCAGGCGCAGAACCCAAGGGCGCGCCGGCGAAATGGACCGAGAAAGTCATCGAGAAATGGTCGGCGACCGCCGAGGACGCCATCGCGCTTTATGAAGAATCGACGGCGTCGCTCGATCTGACAGGGCCTGTCAGCGTTGGCAAATTCTCGCTCTTCACCCGGCGTCTCGATGAGCTTGCGGCGAATACAGTGCGGTAAGATTAGTGCCGGAAATGCCGGGCGCCAGTGAAGACCATGGCGAGCCCGGCCTCATCCGCCGCCTTGATGACGTCATCGTCGCGCATGGACCCGCCCGGCTGAATTACCGCCGTAGCGCCGGCTTCGGCGGCGGCGAGCAAACCGTCCGCAAACGGAAAGAAGGCGTCCGACGCAACGACAGAGCCTTTGGCGAGGCTTTCGCCCGCGCCTGAAGCTTTGGCGGCGTCTTCTGCCTTGCGCGCGGCGATGCGCGAAGAATCGAGGCGGCTCATCTGTCCGGCGCCGATGCCAACCGTCGCGCCTTCTTTCGCATAGACAATGGCGTTCGACTTCACATGTTTTGCGACTTTGAACGCGAACAGCATGTCGGAAAGCTCTTGATCTGTCGGCGCGCGCTTGGTGACGACTTTCAAGTCGTCCTGCGTCACCACTTTTGAATCGCGCGACTGGACGAGGAACCCGCCCGCCAGCGGTTTGACGGTGAGGCCCAGCGCGTCCGGCGCGGGCAAGCCACCGGCGATGAGTAGCCGCAAATTCTTTTTCGCGGCAAAGGCGGCGATCGCGGCGTCATCGGCCTCGGGCGCGATCACAACTTCGGTGAACGTCTCGATAATCTTTTCAGCCAGTGGACCCGTCAGTTCTTGGTTGAGGGCGACAATGCCGCCGAAAGCCGACACCGGATCGCATCTGAGCGCGGCGAGATAGGCGTCCATCATGTCCGCGCCAGTCGCCACGCCGCAAGGGTTTGCGTGCTTGATGATGGCGACGGCGGGCTTTTCGCTCCCGAACTCGCCGATCAATTCATAGGCGGCGTCGGTGTCGTTCAAATTGTTATAGGAAAGGTCCTTTCCCTGCACCTGACGCGCGGTCGCAACGCCGGGACGTTTGTCACCCGTTTTATAAAACGCCGCCTCCTGATGCGGGTTCTCCCCGTAACGCAGAACGTCGTCGAGGCGCCCCGCCATGGAAAAGTCTTTCGGGAAAGTCTCGCCAAGCTGGCCGGCGAACCAGCGCGAGATCGCGGAATCATAAGCGGCGGTTTTGGAAAAGGCCTTCATGGCGAGGCGCTGTTTCGTTTCGTCTTTCAGCGCGCCGTCCGATTCGATTTCGCCAAGTACGGTTTCATAGTCCGCCGGGTCGGTGACGACGCCGACAAAACGATGGTTCTTCGCCGCGGCGCGGATCATCGCCGGGCCGCCAATGTCGATATTCTCGATGCACTCGGCGAAGTCGCCGCCCTTCGCCACGGTTTCTTCGAAGGGATAGAGATTGACGACAAGCAACTCGATCCCGTCGATGCCGTGATCGCGCATGGATTTCAGATGACCTTCGTCATCGCGCAGTGAGAGCAATCCGCCATGAACGCGCGGATGCAAGGTCTTGATGCGCCCGTCCATCATTTCCGGAAACTCGGTGATGTCTGAAACATCGGAAACCGCGAGCCCGGCCTCGCGCAGCGCCTTCGCCGTGCCGCCCGTGGAGACGAGATCGACGCCCGCGGCGGCGAGACGTTTGGCGAAATCCACAATCCCGGTCTTGTCGGAAACGGAAATCAGCGCGCGGCGCACCGGCGTTTTATCGGCCATCGGAGTTATCCCTGTTACCACAGGCGCCGCCTTAACGCCGGGGCGCCCCAAGGGCAAGGCTATGGCTAGGCTCAGCGGGAAATTTAGCGATTCGACTGGTTCGGCGAATGCGCCGCGGCGCCATTCAGCGCATTGAATTCCGGCACCAGATGATGGACCGCCTCGTCAAGGGACGCCTGCTCTCCGCGGAGCGCCGCGTCG
>JAUIEG010000694.1 GCA_030428745.1 Alphaproteobacteria bacterium | reverse complement strand
GCGCGGGCCCGGCCCAGCCTCAGGCGATGACGTCTCCAGTGATGTCGAAATCTTGCTCATTAAGCGTATTCACACGACCAGGCGATAGCCCAAATCTTCGCTGAAGATCTTCGGCGGGGCGTCAAGCTCAGCAAGGCTCTTGCGCAAACGGTTGATCGACGTGTTAATGACGGCGTCCTGCGGCGGCAGACCTTTATAATCAGGCCAGACTTCACGCCAGAGCGCCGCGCGGCTGACCGCCTCCCCCCGGCAGGCGGCCAGCGCACACAACAATTTGAAGGACTGGGGCCGTAGTTTGATGGCCTCGCCGCGCCACAGCGCGCGCTCATTCAGCTTCCTGATTTCCAGATCACGCCAGATCAAGACGCTTGCGGGCGCGCGCTGGGTTTCCGCACGGCGCATGAGCGCTTTCAACCGCGCGGACAGCTCGCGAAGGTCGAATGGCTTGTCGATATAATCATCAGCGCCAAGATCGAGCCCGCGCACATGATCGTCGGTTGTCGCAAGCCGGCTTGTGACGAGCACGCAAGGCGCAGCAGCCTCCAGCTCCCGATACCAGTCAAGCAGGGCAAGACCATCTTCGCTGTCGGCAAGCATGCGATCGAGAACGATGATGGCGAGATCGTTTTCGGCGCAATGCACGCGCGCCGCGCTGACAGTATCCGCATGGAGAACGCGCCCGCCAAGGGATTCGACGAGCGTCATGGCAAAACGCGCATCCTCGGCGTCATCCTCGACAACCAACACCGTCGCGCCTTCAAGCGGGGTTTTCTCTGTCACAGCTTCTTGCGTCATCATTGCACTCGCCAACAGGCCGAAAAATCAGTCTACTCGATATTCTTCATATTCGAAGCTAACATTTGCGGTTATCAATGCTGAACGAAGCGGGGAACTGATGCTGAATATCGCGAAAAGCAGCAAATACGCAGCAAGTCTGGCGCTTGCAATGGCTGCGCTGACGTCGGGCTGCGCCAGCAACAAATCGCCGGACCCGGCGCAAACCAGACTGCGCGCATCGCAATCCTACGCCGAAATCACCGCGGAAACGCTTTATGAGGCGTCCGAGGAATACCACTACGGGCTGGAACTACTCGTTCGCGAACGCGCCCTCGCTGATGACAGCGCCGGAGACCCAAACCAGATTGCCGGCGGCGAACGTGCGGCCATCATCATGGCGCGCGCCGCCCTGAAGCGGAGGGCCGCAAATAATGAAGACCTGCCGCCGGAAGTGCAGGATGAAATTGCCCGCAAATCCGAGAGGATGCTTGAGAGCGCGCGCCGCGCCGCAGCGGGCGATCCGGCCATTCTTGGCGCGATTGAGGCGCTGGTCGCCGACAGTGAACAGCAAACTACCGGGCGGATACTTGGCGGCTTGCTTGGCAAAGGTGCGGGAACACGTCTCTTGCAGCGTAATTTCGACAGGCATCATCTCAAAGCGGCGGAAACAAAGACCCTGCCCTTGGAGGTCACGCCTGCAAGGCGCGCAATCGTCTATGTTGAGAGCGCCGCGGCCAGCAAGGTTTCGCTCACCATAAGGGACGCCGTAGCGACAGAGCTTTGCCGGGACACGAGCGCCCATGGCTTTCTGATTTGCAGATGGCGACCGGAAAACAATGACCCGGTGGAGATCATCATCGAAAACGCCGGCGACAAGGCTGCCGATATTCTGATGGTTATCAGCCAATAGAGCATAACCGGATTTGTCAGTTCACCTCTCAGCGCAATCAGCTATGATGGCTTCATTGCGGACCATGGTTCGCCCGTGTTGGCGAGACGGCCGAAGCGCCGGAAGCCGCCGCCCACACCGCCCGGGACCGCAGATTATGCGCGTTATAGATGAACTCATCAGCTACTTATGGCGCAATAATAAACTGAGCGCTGAAGACATTCTTTGGCTTTCCAACCATGATTATTGCGAAATATGGAGTTTTCATGACGGCGATGATTACTATTGGGAGCGCGTGGGCGCGGACGACGATGATGATCATTATACTGAAGATGAGTTCGACAATTGGGACTCCGGTCCGCGCCGCCGGCGCAAAAATTCCGGTGCGCCGACCGGGGCGAAAATCTTTCTTGCCGATCTG
>JAUIEG010000693.1 GCA_030428745.1 Alphaproteobacteria bacterium | reverse complement strand
TGCGGTGACTTTTATTGAAGGGCTCGCAGCGAAAGCCGCGAGCTACCTGCCGAGCGTCGTCGGCGCGCTTATCGTTCTCGTCCTCGGCCTGTGGATCGCAGGGCGCGTCAAGAAAATCGTCGCCGCCGCGATGACGCGGTCCGGCCGGGTGGATGAAACGCTTTCAGGCTTTCTGTCGAGCCTTGTTCATTACGGCCTCATCGCCCTGGTTCTCATCACCACGCTCGGGATTTTCGGCGTCCCGACGACAAGCTTCGCCGCCATTATCGGCGCCGCCGGCCTGGCCATCGGTCTGGCGCTTCAGGGAACCCTTGGCCATGTGGCGTCGGGGGTGATGATGCTGGGCTTTCGCCCGTTCGATGTGGGCGATTATGTGGAGGCCGCGGGCGTTGCCGGCACAGTTAAAACGATCGGCCTGTTCACCACAGAACTGGCGACCCCCGACAACAAGAAAATCATTATTCCAAACGGCAAAATCTTCGACGATGTCATCACCAATTACGCCGGATACGCCACGCGTCGCGTCGATCTGGTTTTCGGCATTTCCTATGAAGACGATATCGAAAAGGCGATGGAGCTGATCCGGTCGGAAGTTGAAAAAGATGAACGCTGCAAGAGCGATCCGGCGGTGACAATCGCGGTCGAGTCCCTCGGCGACAGTTCGGTGAACATCCTGTGCCGCCCCTGGGTCAATCGCGAAGATTACTGGACGGTGAAATGGGCGCTTACAAAAGCGGTGAAACAGCGCTTTGACGCGGAAGACATTTCCATCCCCTTCCCCTGCCGTTCGGTTTATATGGAAAAGGCCGCGTAAAGCCCATTCTACAATTCAGAACTTTTCTTAGGATGCGGAACGCGGCGCCAGCGCGCCGAAGAATCTCACGCATTTTTCGAAAAATATTTCGGATGACGAAAAAGTTCAGGAAAACTCCGTGCACGGTTTGAACTAGAGTTAAGGCGAAAACGATAAGCTCCCAAATGAAACGTCAATAAGGCTTTGTGTGGCTGACGCCTGACAGAGCCCAAAAAAGGCAACAAGGGAGTTATCGAATGTCACAAGGTCTTCGTTTCAAACGGGCGCTCGCGCTTTCCGCGGCGTGCGCTTTCTTCGCAACCGCCTGCAGCTCGCACGGCACAACACGGGTTTCGTCCTTGGGCGGCGCGGGGCAAACCGGCTCATCGGGAACCCAAGGACCGGCGGGTCCGCAGGGCCCTGCAGGAACGCAAGGGCCTGTCGGCGCGCAAGGGTCTGAAGGCCCCGCCGGCGCCGATGGCAATGTTAATCTCGGCGCTGCCGGCGCATT
The DNA here is from genome assembly GCA_030428745.1 of Alphaproteobacteria bacterium. Classification (GTDB taxonomy): domain Bacteria; phylum Pseudomonadota; class Alphaproteobacteria; order Caulobacterales; family Parvularculaceae; genus Hyphococcus. Next base: position 795 of record JAUIEG010000693.1, on the reverse strand, counting down.
GGCGACCGGCGGCCTTATCGGCCCTAACGGACTTGCTGGAACAGGACTTCTCGCCAATACGGGCGATCCTGAAAACAGCCCTGAATTGCTGTCGCAAGGCCTCATCCTCACCGGCGAAAAAGCGCAGCTCGCCGCTGGCGCTGCATTTTACAGCGCAAGCCTTGTTGACGGAATGCTGCCTGGCGGCACGCCAATCGCCGGCACGGTGCTTGGCGTCGCTGACGCAACCGGCCAGACGCTTGTGCAAACCGGCAATGGTGAGATCTATCTCATTGACGGCCTCACGGCGGCGCCCGGCGATCTCATCACCGCAACCATTGGCGGCGCGACGGCGATCGGCGGCGGCGAAGATTCTCTGCTCGGCGTCAGCCTTCTTTCCGGCGACCAGCAGGAAGGCAGCCTCCTCACGCTCGGCGTCGGTTCTGATGGAGAGCTTGTCACCCTCGACACCGCGGTGACCGGCGATGTGGTCGGCGGCGTTGAAGACACGGTCGGCGGCGTGACGGAAGTGTTGCCGGTCAGCGGCGATGGTGATCTTGGCGGCGTGACCGGACCGCTCGGCGGCGCGCTCGATGATCCGACAGGAACCCTTGAAGACACTGTCGATGATGGCGGCGGGCTTCTCGGCGGATTGCTCGGCAACAACTAGCGCCATCGCATCGAAGGGGCGGTAAAGCCGCCGCCCTTTCTTTCCTCCACTGTCCCGGGACTTTTATGCCTGATTTCGTCTTCCGCTTACGGATGATGGTGCGCGCCTGCGCGCTCCTTCCGCCGCTCTTCCTCTTCGCTTCGCTG
>JAUIEG010000692.1 GCA_030428745.1 Alphaproteobacteria bacterium | reverse complement strand
GCCCCGGAATGGGCGCAATGAACGGATCGTCTCCGAAGGGGCCGAAATAAAGCGTGAAGCGCTCCAGATCGTCGTCACTCATGGCCTGATCGGGAAAAGCAAGGACGTGGTGAGCGAGCCAGGCGGCGCGGATATCAGCGATCGTCTGATCGTCCAGAGATTTTTTCAGATCCAGCCCGGTGACGCTGGCTCCGCAAGGGCCGCCGCTTGGGACAATGTCCATCGCCGCCTCCTGTTTCCTTCCCCCTCCCGCTTTGATAGACCGTTCAAAACCAAAGGGAAACGCGCTTCGGCAGCTTCAGGGCATAAGGAACGGCAATGTCAGAACAGGTCCTCATCACAACGATTGATTCCCGCGGCGTCGCGCGGCTCACCATGAACAGGCCGGATATCCGCAACGCCTTTAATGAAGAGTTGATCAGCGAGATTTGTGAAGCCATGGGCCGGTTGAACGCCGACCCCAATGTGCGCGCCGTCGTTCTGACCGGCGCAGGCAAGGCCTTCTCCGCCGGCGCCGATCTCAACATGATGAAGCGCGCCGCAAAATATTCGGCCGCGGAGAACAAGGACGATGCGCGGCGCCTCGCCCATATGCTCTATTCCATCTATCATTCACCCAAACCCACCGTCGCGCTGGTCAACGGGCCGGCTATGGGCGGCGGGCTCGGCCTTATCGCCGCCTGCGATATCGCCATCGGCGCCGACACATCGTTCTTTGCGCTTTCGGAAGTGCGCGTCGGCCTTATCCCCGCAGTCATCTCGCCTTTCGTGATTCAGGCGATCACCGTGCGTCAGGCGCGGCGTTATTTCACCTCGGGCGAACGTTTCGATGCGACCGAAGCGCGGCGCATCGGCCTGTTGCATAAGGTCGTCAACGCCGATGCGCTCAATGACGCGCTTGAAGATATGCTCGGCGAATTGCTGTTGTGCGGCCCCCATTCACAGGCGCTGGCGCAGGAGCTTATTCATAAAGTCGCCTACCGCCCTCTCGCCGATGCGGTGATGGAGGAAACCGCCGGCATGATCGCCAAGACCCGCGCCAGCGATGAAGGCAAGGAAGGCGTCACTGCATTTCTTGAAAAACGAAAGCCGACCTGGCTGAAAGACTGACAACAAAACCTGCCGCACATAGGGAAATGAAACTCATGAATCTTTCACGCCGCACTCTGCTTCAGTCTTCCGTCGCAACGGCGGCGATCGCCGCTTTGCCCGCCGCCTGCGCTAGTGCGGACGGGCCGGAAAAGACGGCGAACAGCCTGCTCGATGATGCAACCGATCTGATGTTGAACGGATACCCTGAAAGCGCTTCCAGCGCCGGGATAGATACCGGGAAATACGCCTTCCTGAAGTCGAAACTGACAGACCGTTCGCCAGAAGGGCAGTCGGCGATTGAGAGCAAGGTGCGCGACATGCTCGCCCGGCTGCGCAAAGTCGATACGGCTCAACTGCCATCCGATCAGGCGCTTAATATGGATGTGGTGCGCACCGTCTTCGAACGGTCCGCAGAAGGGTTCGACTTGCCCTATGGCGATATGGCGTTGCTCAACACAAACTGGTCCTATCGCAACAGCCCTTATGCCGTCGCGCAGAACACCGGGGCGTTTGTCGAGATTCCGAGCTTTCTGGACTCCGCTCACTCCATCGAAACAAGCGAAGACGCCGACGCGTATCTTTCGCGAATGGAAGCCTATGCGGGACAGCTTGACGGAGAGACGGAGCGCGTCGCCGCCGCTGGGGAACTCGGCGTCATCCTACCGGATTTCCTGATGGCGAAAACGCTCGGCCAATTGCGCGGCGGCGCCGGGACACCTGTAGAAGGCTGGGGCATTGTCAATTCGCTGGCGTCACGCAGCGCCGGCATGCCCGGCGATTACGCCGAAAAAGCAAAAGCAATCGCCGAAACGGAAATCGGTCCCGCCATTGAGCGGCAAATTGCGGCGCTCGAGGCGTTAGCCCCACGCTCGACAAACAATGCCGGCGTATGGGCGCAACCCGACGGCGAGGCCTATTACGCCTGGGCGCTTAAAGCCGGCACCACCACAACCATGTCGCCCGATGAAGTGCATGAAATGGGCCTTGAAGAACTGGCGGCGTTGCATG
>JAUIEG010000691.1 GCA_030428745.1 Alphaproteobacteria bacterium | reverse complement strand
GCGAAAAAGTGGAAACCGGTTTTTCGCATTACCGGCGCGGCTACTGATTTGACGGAAGGCGTTCTCGGCCACTCGCTCACTAGCACGCCCCCGTGCTACACTAGTCGCATACTAGCGTATTGCGACATTTGTAGCAAGCAAATTGTCAAACAGGGGAAGCGCTGCGGAGAGGAAAACTCGCGCAAAAAAAACCGCCGGCGTGCAGCCGGCGGTTTTTCAAAAAGCCTGAAAGGCGGCCGCTCTTAGTAGCGGTAATGATCCGACTTGTACGGCCCGTTGACGTCAACGCCGATATAGTCGGCCTGCTCCTTGGAGAGCTTGCTCAATTGTGCGCCAACCTTGGCGAGATGGAGCGCGGCGACTTTCTCGTCGAGATGTTTAGGCAGAACATAGACTTCGTTCTTGTACTCGTCGCCCTTGGTCCACAATTCGATCTGCGCCAGCGTCTGGTTGGTGAAGGACGCGGACATCACGAAAGACGGGTGGCCCGTCGCGTTGCCGAGATTCAACAGGCGGCCCTGGCTAAGGAGCAGCATGCGCTTGCCGTCAGGGAAGGTGATCATATCCACCTGATCCTTGACGTTGGCCCATTTGAAGTTCTTCAGGCCTTCAACCTGAATCTCGTTGTCGAAGTGACCGATATTGCCGACGATCGCCATGTCTTTCAGGAGGCGCATGTGATCGACAGTGAGCACGTCCTTGTTGCCGGTCGAGGTGATGACGATGTCAGCGCGCGGGCAGCCTTCTTCCATAGTCACGACTTCAAAACCGTCCATGGCGGCCTGCAATGCGCAGATCGGGTCGATCTCGGTGACCATGACGCGCGCGCCGGCGCCTTGCAGCGACGCGGCGGAGCCTTTGCCCACATCGCCGTAACCGGCGACCAGCGCGACCTTGCCGGCCATCATCACATCGGTGCCGCGGCGGATGCCGTCGACGAGCGATTCCTTACAGCCATATTTGTTGTCGAACTTGGATTTCGTCACGGAGTCGTTGACGTTGATCGCCGGGAACGGAAGCTGGCCTTTTTTCTGGCGCTGATAAAGGCGCAACACGCCGGTGGTGGTTTCTTCGGTCACGCCCTGGATGTTGGCTTTGACGGTCGAGTACCAGTTCGGCTGTTTGGCGAGGCGGCGCTTGATCGTGTCGAACAGCGCGGTCTCTTCCTCATTGGACGGATTGTCGAGGAGCGACGGGTCTTTCTCCGCATCGGCGCCGAGCAGAACGAGCAGCGTCGCGTCGCCGCCATCGTCGAGGATCATATTGGCGGTCTCGCCATTGGGCCATTCAAAGATCTTGTCGGCGAGGTCCCAGTATTCTTCGAGGCTTTCACCCTTGAACGCGAAGACCGGCGTGCCGGCGGCGGCGATGGCGGCCGCTGCGTGATCCTGAGTCGAATAAATGTTGCACGAACACCAGCGCACATCCGCGCCGAGGTCTTTCAGCGTTTCGATCAGCACTGCGGTCTGGATTGTCATGTGCAGGGAGCCGGCGATGCGTGCGCCTTTCAGCGGTTGCGCTTTGCCGTATTCCTCGCGCGTCGCCATCAGGCCCGGCATTTCGGTTTCGGCGATCTCGATCTCCCGGCGGCCGAAATCCGCGAGGTTGATGTCTTTGACGTGATAATCGTGATGCGCGGGCGCGGTCATGTCGATGATTCCCTGATCTGCTAATGAAGTATGGCGGCGCTATAACAGGGGCGCGATAGGGCGGCAAGAGACATATAAAGATTTCTTTATGTCCTTTCGCAAATGGACACGCCGTCAACCGCTTATCAAGCCCTCCGCGCTATCCTGATCAGGCTAGACGGGTAGAAAAACTACCAAATCTGGATGAGGCTGGCCTTTAGGGGAGCCAATGGAAGTCGTTGTCTATACAAGCGCTGCGCAGCGGGCCACGCCCGATCTTGAGGCTATCCTTGAGGTTTCCCGGCGCAATAACGCTCAAAACGGGCTGACCGGCGTGCTGCTCTTCGCCGAAGGCAACTTCATTCAGGCCCTTGAAGGGCCCAAAGACGCGCTCGATGCGACTTACGCCCGGATTGCCGCCGATCCGCGCCATCGCCAGATTATCGATCTTTTTCGCGCGCGCATTTCGGAGCGGCAT
>JAUIEG010000690.1 GCA_030428745.1 Alphaproteobacteria bacterium | reverse complement strand
TCGCGCTCGCGGCGCCGCCGCGCAGTTCCGTTTGAACGGGGTTATTCCCGGCTGGACCGAGGGCCTGCAATTGATGAGCGAGGGCGATAATTTCCGCTTCTTCGTTCCGCCAGAGCTTGCTTATGGGGTTCGGGGCGGTCCCGGCGGCGGCATCGGTCCCAATGAAGCGCTGATCTTTGATGTGGAGCTCATCAAGGTGCAAAATGCGGCGCGCAATCTTGAGGCGGCGAACGCATTTTTCGCTGAAAACGCTAAAAAGGCGGGGGTCAAGACAACCGAGTCCGGACTGCAATATGAAGTCCTGACCGAAGGCGACGATGGCGGTGAAAGCCCCAATGCGGAAAGCACGGTGCAGATCCATTTCGAAAGCAAATTGGTCAATGGCACGGCGCTCGGCTCTTCTTATGATGCAAACAAGCCTGCTGAGTTTCCATTGAGCGCTGTCATGGAGCCATGGGTGGGTGAAGCGCTGCCTTTGATGAGCAAGGGCGACAAGTACCGCTTTTATATTCCGCCGTCGCTTGCATATGGCGAGGCGGGAACGCCTGGCGGGCCTATCGGCCCCAATGAGGCGCTGATCTTTGAGGTCGAACTTCTTGAGGTGAAATAGGCAGAGTCGACTTTTGTGGACTCAACTTTTGCCCCCGCTCGAAAATCGAGCGGGGGTTTTCGATTCCTCATACAGACCTTCCGTAACGGGATGAGCGTCAAGAGGGGCGTGAATTTTTTTTATTGTTCGTTTACCCGCATCAAGATAAGGGAGAATCCTTGCTGACAGTTGGTCAGTGTTTAAGGGGATGCTTTCTGATGAGAAAAGCTGTGAAAAGAAAAGCTGCAAAACCTGCAGCGAAAAGAAAGGCCGTGAAGGCCAAGAAGAAAACAACGGCGAAAAGAAAGACTGCCGTGAAGAAGAAAACGACCGCCAAGAAAGCGGCGAAGAAGACCACTGCAAAGAGAAAGACTGCAAAAAAAGCAGCGAAGAAAACGACCGCCAAGCGCAAAGCACCGGCAAAGCGCAAGACGGCCAAGAAAACCAAGCTGACGGTCAAGAAGAAGCCGGCTGCGAAAAAAGCCGCTCGGAAAACGACCGCGAAGCGCAAAACGGTTCGCCGCAAGAAGGCCGCCTAAGGCGTCTTCAACTTCTGTTGATGCCCCGGCTTTCATGCCGGGGCATCCACGGCAAGCCTCTATCAGGTGAGGCGAAAGACCTGATTTTCCCTTCAAAAACAGTTAGAAAGTGATGCGACAGCGTTAATCTCGCTTGCCATCAGGGGCGGTCTTCGCGCAATTTGCGCCAATGACAGATATCGCCCCCCAGCTTGAATGGATCGAACGGCTCGTCGCCTTCGACACCACGTCTTCAAAATCCAACCTCGCCCTCATTGACGATGTGGAGTCCTATCTTCAGGGCTTCGGCGTCGAGACTTTTCGGGTCTATGACGATGAAGGGGGCAAAGCCAATCTCTACGCGCTGGTGGGGCCGAAGGTGGAAGGCGGCGTCGTCCTTTCCGGCCATACGGATGTGGTCCCGGTCGAGGGGCAGGACTGGTCCACCGACCCTTTCACCGTGACGCAAAAAGACGGCAGGCTCTATGGCCGGGGCGTCGCCGACATGAAAAGCTTTTCTGCGATCGGTCTCTCGCTGGTGCCGGAAATGCTGTCCACCGGCCTCAAACGTCCGATTATTTTCGCGCTCTCCTATGACGAGGAGATTGGCCTTCTCGGCGCGCCGCGGATGATCGCGGAAATCGCCGAGCGCATGCCAAAGCCGTCCTCCGTCATTGTCGGCGAGCCGACAAATATGAAAGTGATCGACGGCCATAAGGGGATTGCTTCCTTCACGGTGAGGGTGACGGGCTACACCACCCATTCAAGCCAGACCGACCGTGGGGTTTCCGCCGTCGAGGCCGCGGCGAAGCTCATCACCAAGATTTCGGACATGCGCGAGCGCCGCGCGGCGTCAGCGGACGCCTCGTCGCCATTCAATCCGCCTTATACGACCATGACGGTGAATGTGGTGCGAGGCGGCACGCAGCTTAACATCATGGCGGGCGAGGCTGTTTTCCAGTGGGACATGCGCGCCGTACCCGGCGACAGCCGTGAGGAT
>JAUIEG010000689.1 GCA_030428745.1 Alphaproteobacteria bacterium | reverse complement strand
CGAAGCAAATGCGGAGACGCAGCTTGAGCTTGCTTTCGCCGCGCTGCTGGTTGAAGCCGCTCGCATTGATGAAAACTACGCCGAGAGCGAAGTCGCAATCATCGACCGGGCGCTGATGAAACGCTTCAGCCTTGACGGCGCTGCGGCGGCCGCCCTGCGCGCTCGCGCGGAGGCCGCCCAGGCGAACGCGACCGACATTCAGCGCTTCACCAAAATCGCCAAGGCCATGAGCCGCGAGGAAAAGGTCGAGCTGATCGAAGAACTCTGGGAGATTGTCCTGTCCGACGGCGCGCGCGATCCTTACGAGGAAACGCTGGTGCGCCAAATCTGCGGCCTCATCTATGTGGATGACCAGGACAGCGGCGCAGCACGGGCGCGGGTCGCAGCTCGCCTCAAGTAAGCTCAAGGGAAAATGACGTCGCCATCAGGAAAGCTGGCTTGCTTCCCGGCGACGAGCGGGTAAGAAAGGCGAAAATCGCCGCCTGGAGTAAGGAGCGCCCGGAAGATGACCTATGTGGTGACCGAAGCCTGCATTAAGTGCAAATACACCGACTGTGTTGAGGTGTGCCCCGTCGACTGTTTCTATGAGGGGGAGAACATGCTGGTGATTCACCCGGACGAGTGCATTGATTGCGGCGTTTGTGAGCCTGAATGCCCGGCTGAAGCCATCATTCCGGACACCGAGTCCGGGGCTGACAAATGGCTGGAGATCAACACAAAATACGCCTCCGAATGGCCCAACATCACCCAGAAGATCGACGCCCTGCCTGGCGCGGACGATGTGGCCGAGGAAGAAGGCAAATTCGACAAATATTTCTCCGAGAAGCCGGGCAAAGGGTCTTAACCCAAAACCTGCCCGGCTGGTCTTTGGCCCCGCCTCGGCGTCCGCTTCGAAAGCTGTAGCGGAGCGTGCAGTTTTGTGCTAATATTCTGGATGAATCTTGGAACGTTTTACGGCGCGCACCGTTAATCCGGAGTCTTCGGACTGAGCTATAACTCCTTGGTATTACTGGCTTTACCGCTTCCATTCTAAATGGACGGCAGCTGGTTCTCGCTAAGGCGGCGCGCCACGGAAGCCGCGACATTCCGTGGGGAAAATTCCTCCGGCGCGCTTGCGTGAGCCCGTTTGACGCATCCACTCACCGACTGTCCGCCGGCTTGACCGGCGGCGCTAACTTAAGGTCTCACATGGCTACGAAATCGACGAAAAAGAAAACCGCGGCGAAAAAAGCTCCCGCGAAAAAAGCGACGGTGAAGACCAGCGCGAAGAAAAAGACGGCCGCGAAAAAGGCCGCTCCGGCCAAGAAAGCTGTGAAAAAGGCGTCAGTGAAGACCTCAGCCAAAAAGGCCCCGGCCAAAAAAACCGCCCAAAAGGCGACCGTGAAGACTTCAGCGAAAAAAGCGGCGGCCAAGAAAACGGTCAAGAAAGCAACGGTAAAGACGTCGGCGAAAAAGGCCCCGGCCAAGAAAGCCGCCAAGAAGGCGGCGCCGAAAGCGGCAAAAAAAGCCACGGTAAAGACCTCAGCCAAAAAAGCGGCGCCCGCGGCGAAATCCGCCAAAAAGACCGCCGCGAAAAAAGCAGAGAAAAAAGCGCCACCAAGGCCGAAGCCCGTGAATGTCGGCCAGGCGCCGCGCAAGACGACGCTCGCCGCCTCGATCCCGACACCAAGCACGAGCCCAGTGAAGGACGCCCCCCAGGCGGACGCCGAAGCCTCTGTAAACACCGAAGCGTCGAAAGATGCGAAACAGGATTTCAGGGTCAACGACAAGATCGTCTATCCCGCGCATGGCGTCGGCAAGATCGTCAGCCTTGAAAAGCAGCAGGTCGCAGGCATTGCAATCGAACTGTTCGTCATCGATTTCGATCAGGAGAAGATGAAGCTGCGCGTGCCCACCGGCAAAGCGAAGACTGCGGGCATGCGCCCCCTCTCCGACGAAAAGACGGTGAAAGACGCCATCACCACGCTGAAAGGCCGTGCGCGGATCAAGCGCACCATGTGGAGCCGCCGGGCGCAGGAATATGACGCCAAGATCAATTCCGGCGACATCAAACTTGTCGCAGAGGTTGTTCGCGATCTTTATCGCGGCGACGATCAGCCGGAGCAAAGCTATT
>JAUIEG010000688.1 GCA_030428745.1 Alphaproteobacteria bacterium | reverse complement strand
ACCGAAGCGGATGTTCCCGCCATTGTCGCGCTGATGAAGGCCTCTATTGCTGAAAACATGAAGGGATTTCTGACGTCGGAGGAGATCGCGGCGGCGCAGGAGACGATGGGTCTCGACACGACGCTCCTCGAAGACGGCACCTATTTCGTGATTGAGGCGGAGAAGGACGGCGAGACCGTGATAGCCGGCTGTGGCGGCTGGGGCAAACGCCGGACGCTCTATGGCGGCAACCATACCAAGGGCCGCGACGACAACTACGCCGACCCTTCAACCGAGGCGGCGCGCATCCGCGCCATGTACACCCATCCCGAATGGACACGGCGCGGCGTCGGCTCGCTGTTGATTGAGCTTGGTGAAAACGCGGCGCGTGAAGCCGGGTTTAAAACGATAGAACTCGGCTCAACGGTGCCGGGCGAGCCCCTTTATCGCGCACGCGGCTATGAAGAGGTCAGCCGTGAGACGCAAACCGCCGCCAACGGTCACGTCAACACGATTATTCGCATGCGCAAGGCGCTTTAGCGCGCTATTAGAATGCGCCGGCGCGCAACCAGCTTGCCGCCGAAGCGATTGACTCCGTCTGTGCGCATTTCCTTAGCAGGGCCAGCGAGATAAGCGTCCATCGCCGCCATGTCGCGGAGACGATAGACGCTGGTGATCTCGCATTCGTCCTCGGCGTTGATGAAAATTTCGCCGGACAGAAAGCCGTCGAATGTCAGCATTTGCGCCACATGCGGCGTCAGCCAGGCGAGATACTCGCCGCGCGCATCCGGGGAAATGTCAGCGATAACCTCGTAAAGAACCTGTTTTTCATGCGCCAAGATTTATGAGCCTTCGATGATAATCAAACTATCTTCGGACAAGTCATCGTCGGCGTCGGCGATGATATCGTCCGCTTCCTGTTCGGCAAAATCGGCCAGCACCTCGTCGCACCCTTCCTGAACAAAGGCGACATCGTCGATGAGAAAGCGCAGGATATCTTTCGCCTCTGCCGGATTGCCGCTTTTCATGCTGACTTCAATCTTTTTGGCGCGGCCGCCTAGATAATAGGCGCCGGCCATGTTTTTCCAGCGCACAGTATTCTTGTTCCATTCGAACTCGGCCTCAGCATCGGGGAGCGCCAGCCCGTTTGCATCCCAACCTTTTATCATCACCCGGAAGGGTTCGTGCTGGCGCGCGCCGGTGGGGTAAATCGCCAGCGTGGCGACGCAGACCGGCTGGTCGAATTCAATGGTCAGCGGCGCATTGAGATAATCATAATAGCCGGCTGCGTAAGATCCGCTGGGCGCTGCCTCATAGGTGCAGATGGAATCGTAATAAAACCGGCGCTGACCCTCGCAAATCTGGCGGGTGACGCCGTTGCCGAAATGCACGCCGAATTCTTTCGCATAGGCTTCGCGAATGACGTCGCCGTGACGGCCGGGCGGCGCCTCAAAATCAATGACGCGATAGGGCCCGTCCAGATCGCCGTCCGCTCTTTCCTGCTTTTGGATCGGGCGTGTGATCGTAGCGGGATTAGTGTCATGATCTGGATCCGGACCTATGCCATTTTCATGAACATAGCCGCCTTGCGCTGCGGCCGATCCAAGACTGATCAACGCGGCGGCGGCGACGCTGCCCGTAAGATGTAAAACCGAAAAACTGTTCATGGCGGATACTCCCCTGCCATTGATAATACCGCGCAACGGCGAGGGTTCCAATATCAAGGCTTGGGCGGGAAAAGCGCTGCAAAATCACATCACTACGCTTACAGCAGGGCGGGCCGCCTGAGATTCGAAACCCGCTCCGGCTCGCACATCTTGACCCTCGGGCATGGGCCCTTCCTAATCGCAGCGCTGAAAAGGAGGTTCGATGGGCGCCGGTATGTGTCGTTTAAGTGTTTGGCTGTTCCTGTTTGCGCTTAGCGCCTGCGCCTCGGTTGAGACGCCGCGGGTGCAACAGGAGATCGTGCGCGCCTCAAACGCAACGCAAGGCGAGGATGGCGCCGCCGCGCGCATCCGCGCCGACATTGCATGGCTTTCAGATGACGCCCGCGAGGGACGTGAAGCCGGATCCAAAGGCTATCAACAGGCGGCGGATTATGTGGCCGCCCGCATGGATGGGCTCGGTCTAAAGC
>JAUIEG010000687.1 GCA_030428745.1 Alphaproteobacteria bacterium | reverse complement strand
TAGCTCAGCTGGATAGAGCGCTGCCCTCCGAAGGCAGAGGCCAAAGGTTCGAATCCTTTAGGGACCGCCATTTTCTTGCGTATCATCGGATTACGGCCCTGTGCCGGGCGCGCCTCGCCTTGATCGTTGATAGGTGCTGCAGGGCGCGGGCGGCGACGAAATAGGCGCGGGCATCCGTAGACGGATTGAAATCGCCAGTTCGCCTTGCCGCAAAAGAAAACCGCCGCGGACGGCGGCGTCCGCGGCGGTTCATTCATTTTGTGCGGTTTGGTTGGCTTAAATCGCTTTCAGATTGCCGGCGGACGTTTTTCCGCGTTGATCAACCAGCTCGTAGGACACTTTCTGTCCTTCCTGCAGATCGGGCATGCCTGCTTCTTTCACCGCGGAAATATGCACGAATACATCATTGCCGCCGTCGTCAGGGGCGATAAATCCGTATCCTTTAGTGGCGTTGAACCATTTAACAGCGCCTGTAGCCATTGTTCGATCTCCTATTCATGGCGTCGTCTCCCTCCGCGTCTGCGCAGAAGAAGGTCTTTGTAGGCAACCATGTCTTGGGATCTTAACTCGGCCATTGAGCCCGGTGAGGGGCGGGGGCGTAAAGTTCGTGCAAAACAAAGTCGCAAGATGAAATTTAGAATACAGCTGCGGCGAGCCGTCAAGGCTGCGCAGAGTGCGCATCGCCGCAAAATTTGGATGTTATAGCAACGTGATAAAGCGCCAACCGCGCGCTTTTTTCAGTTTAGGACAAGCCGTCCACCCGCTTCATTTGTGATCTCATTGCCGTCGATGACGGGTGTAAGTTCCGTCCCGTTGCGCAGCAGGCGGCCATTATGATTGCGGTTGATAATCTTGTTGCCGGTGATGACAAGCGCATCCGCATCGCCGCCGCGGGTCTGGTCGTAATTGATCAGGGTTGAATTATCGCCGTCAGCGGCGTGAACAAAGCTGTTGCCGGTGATCGTCACCGCGCCGCCGCGCGAAGCGTCGATTGAATAGCTCGTTTTCCCGTCGGCGTCGTCAAAGCTTGATCCGGTGACCTTGGTGACGGCGGCGAGGGACTTCACATGATGGCCGATGCGTGTGCCGGTGAAGCGGCTTGCCGTGACCGTCAGCGTGTGGCCGCTGGCCATGTAAATCCCGTGGGAGTAGCCGTCGCCATAACCGTTATTGATGAATGCTGAGCCGGTAATTGTGACGGCGCCTTCATCCTGGCCGGTCGCGAGGATGCCGTCCTCATTGGAGTCGAAAATGCAGTTCACGACGGTGAGGTTCATGCCGTCATGGCGAATCCCCGCGCCGTTAAAGTCCGGCGCCCGGGCGCCTTCAAAGCGAATATTCTCTACACGGAGGGACGCGTCCCAGAGCGGGTTGAGGATGCCTTTTTCCGTGGGCCGGGTTGTGTAGAAAACGACGTCGCCCTGGCCTTCGAAGGTCATATCCCGCGGAATTTTCAGATCGGTCAGATCGTAGCGGCCGGGCGCGATCACGATCGTCTCACCCTTGCGTGCTTTTTTCACTGCTTTTTCCAGCGCGGCGGCGCTGTCGACGGAGATCTCTGCAACTGCCGGGGCGGTGAAGGCGAGGGCGGCGCAGGATGCGAGAAAGCCGAAAAATTGATGTTTCATGAGCCTATCATAAGCGAAACTCATGCCGCGCCCTACAGCAAAAAAATGGGCGGCGGAAAATTTACTGAACCCGGGTGACGTTCGCCGCCTCGCGCAGCGTGTCCGCCAGCCTTGCCGGCGGCTGGGCGCCCGCGAAGCCGGTGCGCTCATTAACGATAAAGGTCGGCACGCCGGTGACGCCCGCCTGTCGGAACGCCTCGGCCTCGGATTTGATTTCGGCGATGCTTTTCGGGTTTTGCAGGTCCTGCCGGGCGTTCTCGGGATCGAGACCGGCCTTGTCGGCCAGCGCCGCCAGCGTTTCGTCATCGCCGATATCTGCGCCGTCGTCCCAATAGGCGCTGTAGAGCGTCAACGCGAGGCGTTCCTGCGCACCGTCAAAATGGGCCAGACGGATGATCTGATGGGCTTTCAGCGTGTTCGGCAGATGCGTCGGGATCGACGGGTCGAAGGTGAAGCCCGCGCCCAGCGCAGCGGCTTTCAGTTGGTGG
>JAUIEG010000686.1 GCA_030428745.1 Alphaproteobacteria bacterium | reverse complement strand
CGGCCTGGGCCTATCGGATCGTCACTCGGCGGGCGGCGGATACCATCCGCAAACGCCAGCGTGATCGCAAACTGAACGCGGCCTATTCGTCAGAGACGAAAACGGCGCTGCAATTTGAGACGCCTGTTGAAGCGAATGCCGACGCCGCGCCTCTGCATGCGGCCATGGCGACGCTTCCCGCAGAGCAGCGCGCGGCCATTGCGCTTTTTTATACGGAGGATTTCAGCATCGCAGAAATTGCGGCGGCGCTGAATGTGCCGGCGGGCACGATAAAAACCCGCCTGATGCATGCGCGGCGCAAGTTACGCGCCGCCCTGGAAGGAGTCTAAGTCATGGATGATCTTGATCGGAAAATTGAAGAAGCCTTGAACGCCGAAGACCGGTCGCTGCTCGGGAGTTTCGAGGAGCAGGGTCTGTTCGGCCAGGTCTTTGGAATTTACAGCGGAAAGCTGGGCGGTATTGCGCTTTTTGCAACGCTCCTCACCCTCGTTCTTTTTGGCGGTGCGGTTTATTGCGGCTGGCAATTTTTCGAGGCGACAACCGCCATCGATGCGGCGCGCTGGGGCGCCGGCGCGGTGATGCTGATGGTGATGGTCGGGTTCCTGAAGATCTGGTTCTGGATGCGGATGGAATCAAACCGCATCCTGCGCGAAGTGAAGCGCCTCGAATTGCAATTGGCGCGCCGTCAGGGCACACAAGCTTGATCAGAGCCTGATCAGGATTGGCGGCGAAAAAAGGAGATGCGGGCGTGAAATATCTGACGGTGATGATCGCGCTCGCATGTCTTGCCGGATGCGGAAAAGGAAATGACGTGAACTCCGAACCTGTTGTCCGGTTCGCCACTTTTAACGTCTATCTCAACCGTCCGGCTGAAGGCGCGCTGGTCGAGGATTTGAAAACCGGCGACGCGGCGCAGGTGCAAAAGGTCGCCGAGATTATTCAACGCGTGGCGCCCGACATCCTTCTCCTGAATGAATTCGACTATGATGCGGCGGGCGAAGGGTTGGCGCTGTTTCAGGAAAAATACCTTGCGCAATCACAAAATGGCGCCAAGCCTGCGCTTTATCCTTATGTCTATGTCGCGCCGTCAAATACGGGTGTCGCGTCGGGGCGTGATCTTGATCGCGACGGCGTCGTGACGTCTGCGCCCGGTTCACGCGCTTATGGCGGCGACGCCTTCGGCTATGGCGAGTTCCCGGGACAATACGCAATGGCGATCCTGTCGAAATATCCCATTGATGAGGCGAGGGTCAGAACCTTTCAGACATTCCTCTGGAAAGACATGCCGGGCGGCATGCTGCCCGACGATGCGGCGACGCCTGAACCTGATGACTGGTACAGCGCTGAGGCGCTTGAGGTCTTTCGTCTTTCGTCGAAAAGCCATTGGGATGTGCCGGTGATGGTCGGCGGCAGGCGCGTGCATGTGCTGGCGAGCCATCCGACGCCGCCGAGCTTTGACGGCGATGAAGACAGAAACGGCAAACGCAACCACGATGAAATTCGTTTGTGGACTGATTATATTGCTGGAGACCCTGACCTTTATATTTACGACGACAAGGGCGTGCGCGGCGGTATGGCGGCGGGCGAACGTTTCGTGATCATGGGCGATCTCAACGCCGACCCCCATGACGCCGGGGCGGTCCCGGGCGCTATCGGGCAATTGCTGACATCGCCGCTGGCCGCCGCCACGCCGTTTCCGAAAAGCGCTGGCGGCTCCGAACAGGCTGCGCTTCAGGGCGGCGCCAACGTATCCCATGAAGGCGATCCGGCGGAGGATACAGCGGATTTCAACGACGATCCTGAAACCAGCGTCGGCAATCTCCATCTCGATTACGTCATCTTCTCCAAGGCAGGGCTGAAAGAGATCGCATCGGGCGTCTTCTGGCCTGCGCCGGAAGACGCGCATTACGATCTCGTCGGTCCCGGCTTTCCGGTGGAAAGCTCCGACCATCGTCTGGTGTGGCGCGATCTGGCGATCGTCGAAGAGTGATCGCGCTCTAGAACGTTGCGGAAAAGAGTTCCTGGCTGGGGCCGAACCCGGCGCGCTTCATGCCTTCCGAATTCCAGGCGAAGGCGACATCTCCCTCGCGCGAGACTGCAATGACGCCGCCATCGCC
>JAUIEG010000685.1 GCA_030428745.1 Alphaproteobacteria bacterium | reverse complement strand
AACCGTTCCGGCAGCTGATTGTGAGCGTAGCCCGTATGCAACCGCACCACCCGCTCCTCGAGGCGGCGACGATCGTCGAATGCAATGTTCACACACCGGCGCGGATCCGCATTGTCGTCGGAAGGCGCCCAATAAAGACATTCTTCAGCAAACAGATCCAACCATTCTGAATGACGCCCATCGTCAATCAATCGCGCTTCATAGAATAGAAAGTTTTCCGCCTTTTCACGGAGCGCCGGATCCGATGGACCCAAATTTCTTACGGCGGCTCGCGATGCGAGAATGCGTGCGTAAAACTCGTCATTAATATAAGTCGAAACTTTCGAAGTGGGGTATTCCTTAAGCGACAGCATTTACTGAATCCCGTTTCATAAACTCACGGTAGGCATGAAGAAAACCACGCAACGGCGCCTCATCAGTTGCCGTTGCTGTCAACACACCCGCTTCATCGACTTGCTCTTCTGGAGCGCGCCGAGACGTATTTATCCACTCGATTTCTGAAGTCTGTAATCCTCGCCAACAAAGCTCAAACATCTCAAGATCGTCGACTTCTCCAAAATTTGGAAAGTCTTCCCCAATCCGCATCCTCAGCAGATTGATGTCATCATCTGCGCCCTTGAGCCGCGTCGCATGCCAAATGAGCGCCGTTTTATCAATTGCAATTGGTTCCACAACCTGAATCTGATTGGCGAGCAAAAGTAGATTAGGAAAGATATTGAGATTGACGCCATAGCCTGGCGCGAGTTCAAGCGCACTGGCGCCCGCCTCCTCACCGAGTTTCCGCTTGATCTTATCCTCGTAAAATTCCCTGCCAGGCATGGGACGCGCTTGGCGCCAAATAGAAGGCCCCATGCCAGGCCTGTGGTGCAACAAGGTATGCCCATTTGGAAACTGCTTAACATACATGGGCGAGTCGTCAGGATCAGAGCCCATATACGACGCCCCTTGGCCAGCGCCATTGCGAATAGCGGTCATCTCCACAAGAGATCGATGAGCAAAGTTGACGTGATAGCCATCCGCAGCATTATCCCAGGCCAGCTTCCAGTTACCATGATAGAGGCCGCGATACGCGCCAGCATCGACAATGATCTCTTTTTCCGGCGCGCGGTCGACCCAGTGGTCAATATAAGTGGCGGCCGGACCTAAGTAGTCAACAAGAGACACGATCTCTTCGTTAAAGGTCGCAAAAATAAATCCCCTATAACTCTCCACTCGCGGCGCTTTCGAAAGGTTATGCGCATCTCTGTCAAAGGTATTTTCATACAGTTTCGGAAACGACGGGCCCATGATCTTGCCATCATTTCGAAAGGTCCAACCATGATAGGGACATGTGAAGCGCGTACTCGAACCGCTCTTGGCTTTACATATGACGGCGCCGCGATGAGAGCAGCGGTTTACAATCGCGTGAACGTCGCCATTCTTGTCACGGGTGACAATAAGGGGGCGGAAACCGACAGTTACCGTCTTAAAATCATTTTCATTTGGTATTTCAGAAGCATGACAAAGATAAGTCCAGACGCCGCCGAAAAGCTTTTCCATCTCCAAACGAAAAATCTTCTCATCAGTGTAAACTGAACGGTGCACACGATCCTTTTGGATCAGATAGTCCCAATCGAAGCGGCTCATGGATCGAACCTCGCCCCTTCTTCATCTTGCATAGGTGTTTTCGATACGATTTCTTCAGACAGCCCCATTTCCTCAATGAGAAGAGCCGGCAGGTCTTTCAGGTCAATCGGCGTGACAGACCTTTCGCCTTCCGGATTGACGCGAATAACATTGCCGCGGCCATAGGTGACAATGCCGTCATCACGATTTTTGCGAACATAAAGGGAGTGATTGAAAAGGCTAAACTCCTTAGTCTTCTCATAACGATGTGCAAAATATTCTGAGCTGCAGTTCCGGTCGATCATCGCAATCTCGACATTCTGCTCCGAGTGACTTGGCCGCCACCAAACATGACCATCCCCCTGCGACCAGATACCAAACGCTTTGCTTGACGTCTTTGTAGGCTTGCCTTCTACGAGCTGCAGAACTTCCTCAGCGACCACGCCGGTGTCCGCGAGGTAAATATCGCCGTCAAGGTGCACATAGCATGTGCCGTGGTTGGGCCGCATGGGG
>JAUIEG010000034.1 GCA_030428745.1 Alphaproteobacteria bacterium | reverse complement strand
AACCACGGTTGTCGAGGTTTTGTCGCCTTTTGGGCGGCGCTCCATAATGCGTGAGCCCGTAAGAAGGAAATGGAGGGCTTCGGCGATGTTGGTGGCGTGATCACCCACACGCTCAAAATTCTTGGCCGTAAAAACAAGGTGGGTGCAGGCGTTAACCTTGGCCGGGTCATGCATCATGGCGACGAGGATTTCCTCGAACACGGAATTATAGAGCTCATCAAGCTCGTCATCCCCGCCCCACACCGCTTTCGCTGCGATGAGGTTGCGACTCGAATAGGCGTTGAGAATGTCTGAGAGCTGACGAAGGCTCGCTCGGCCCATACGGGCGACGCCTGATGTCGGGCGGGCCGGCGCTTCAAGGCTCACGACCAGGGTGCGCTTGGCGACATTCTTGGCGAGATCGCCCACGCGCTCCAGCTCGCCCGCAAGTTTGGAAACCGTCATGACCTCGCGCAGCGCGTCTTCCGGCAACGCCCCTTTGAGAAGAAGGTCCATCACCTTGGCCTCAATATCGTGGTCCATGGCGTCAATGCGCTCATCGCCGGCAATGATTTGGCGGGCGGCCTCGAGGTCGCGCCGTTCAAAGGCGGAAACCGCGCCCGCCAGCTGGCTTTCCACCTGCGCGGCCATGCGCGACAGCGATGTCTCAAGGTTGAGACGAGACTGATAGGAGGATTGCGGGGCGTGGGCGGCCATAGGGTGTTGGTTTTCCGTGTCGGTGAAGGAGGGCTTACATGCCCATTATTTATGACAAATTCTTGTCAGGTGCAAAATTAAGGCGCAAATTTTGCGCCATATGTTCAGAAATAAATCGGGGCTTAGTCGGCGTTTTGAAAATAACAGGTGAAAACGGCCCCGCCAGCGAGGCGGCTTTCGATCTGAAATCCGCCTTTGTGGCGGTTCATGATGTGCTTGACGATGGCGAGCCCGAGCCCTGTGCCGCCGCTCTTGCGGCTGCGTTCAATATTGACCCGGTAAAACCGTTCGGTGAGGCGCGGCAGGTCCGCGCGCTCAATGCCGGGACCGAAATCGCGGATCTGAACATAGACCAGCTCGTCGACGCCGACGCCAAGACGCGCGGCCACCTGTTCGGCGCTGTCGCCGGCGCGATGGGCGGGCGGGCCGTCGGTGAATGGAGTCGGGGCTGCGCCTCTGCCGACGCGTAGCTTCACCATGGCGGGGTCGCCGCCATATTTCACGGCGTTGTCGATGAGATTCTGGATCGCCTGAAAAATCTCGTCATGTTCGGCGCGAATATTCGTGGGCTGATCATCGTCCTTGGTGAAGTCGACGATAGCGCCGCCGGATTCAAGCAACGGCGCCAAACTGTCAATGACGTCGTTAGCGATATCGGCCAGGTCTACACGCTCTCGCGGCGGCACATGCTCGTTGAGTTCAATCCGCGACAGCGACATCAGATCGGCGACAAGGCGCTGCATGCGCTCGGCCTGCGCCTGCATCGTTGACAGGAATTTTTCCTGCGCTTCCGGATCGTCTTTTGCGTGTCCGCGCAGGGTTTCGATGAAGCCAAGCACAGAGGCGAGCGGCGTTCTGAGTTCGTGACTGGCGCTGGCGATGAAGTCGGCGCGCATCTGCTCAACGCGGCGTTCGCTGGTGAGATCGCGAATAAAGACCAGCGCGCGTGGGCGCGCCTGAAGATCGGGCGAGCCTGTATCGATGGGGGTGATGGAGGCGCGGCAGGTGCGCTCAACTCCGCCAATGGTGGTGAATTCAACGCTTTGCGACTCGTGCGAGGAAAGCACTGCCTCAGCCGCCTCAAACACGTCGGGTGCGCGCAGAACGGAAGCGAAGTGACGCCCGGCGGCTTCCTTCATGCCCACAAGCTCCAGCGCCGCCGGATTGGCGTGCTCGACAATGCCGTCCGCATCAAGAACGAAAATCGGTTCGGGCAGCGCGCGCGCCACCCCTTGCACAATACGCAGATGCGCAAGCTCGGCCTGTTGCGCCTCCATCTGCGTGTCGACAATGCGTTGAACCGGCGCCGCCCAGACGCGGCCCGATGAAAACCGGTAGCGTACGGCGAGCGCCGCCATGAACGCGCCCCAGACAATCAGGATAATGCGCCATTCGGCGAGACCCGAAATCAACAGCCCGGCGCAAACTCCGGCGCTGATGCCGGCGGCCCAGGCAAAATCGCGCGCACGAACGCGCGCGGCGGTGTTGCGGATCATGTCGGCGAGATCGTCCTGCATGGTCGCTGCTTAGCCTTTTGGAGAAGCGGCGGCAATGGCGCCCCGCCGCTGCTAGTTCTGCTGTTCAGCGATCCAGGCGTCGATATTGTCTTCCAGCACTGACAGGGGAACTGCGCCGCTGGCGAGTAGTGCGTCGTTGAACTTGCGCAGATCGAATTCGCGGCCCAGCGCGTCCGATGCGCGCTTGCGCAATTCCTGCATTTTCAACTCACCCATCTTATAGGCGAGCGCCTGGCCCGGATTGGTGATGTAGCGGTTTACCTCCGCTTCGATGTTGTGGAGCGACAGGGCGGTGTTGTCGGCCATGTAGTCGATCGCCTGCTGCTTCGACCAGCCTTTGGCGTGAATGCCGGTATCGACAACGAGGCGGCAGGCGCGCCACATTTCGTAGGAGAGGCGCCCGAAATCGGAATAAGGATCTTCATAGAAGCCCGCGTCACGCCCGAGGCTTTCGGCGTAAAGGCCCCAGCCTTCGACAAAGGCTGTAATGAAACTGTATCGGCGGAAATAGGGAATCTCTGTTTCCTGCGCCAGCGCGATCTGGAAATGATGGCCGGGCACGGCTTCATGCAGCGTCAGCGCCTCGATTTCATATAGCGGCCGGGTGTCGAGTTTTGAGGTGTTCACGCGATAAACGCCCGGACGGCTGCCGTCGCCCGCTGCTGGTTCGTAATAGGCCGTGGTCGTTCCTTCGGCGACCTCTTCGGGAATGGGCTTGAGCGTGTAAGGCATACGCGGCAGCCGCGTGAACAATTGCGTCAGCGCGCCGTCGGCTTTCTTGGCGACCAGCGCATTCGCCGCCATGAGCTCTTCCGGCGTTTTGGCGTAGAACTGCGGATCGGTGCGCAGGAAGTCCTGAAACGCTTTGAAGTCACCCTCAAACCCGGTGGACTCAATCACCTTGTCCATTTCTTTGCGGATGCGCGCCACTTCGGAAAGTCCGATCTCGTGGATTTCGTCCGGTGTTTTGTCAGTGGTTGTGTAGACGCTTGCCCGATGGGCGTAATAGGCGAGCCCGTCAGGAAGCGCGCTGGCGCCGATTTCTTCCTTGCAGGCGGGCGCATATTCGGTCGCATAAAAATCCGCGAAGGCGGAAAGCGCCGGAATGACCTTATCGTCAATGGCGTCGGCTGCATCGGCTTTCAACTGGCGCCAGTTGCGTCTTGAAATCGTCGCCAGCGGCTTTTCGAACGGCTTCATCAGGACGCTGTCATTGGCGTCGTCGATAACATGGTAGCGGATCGTTTCTTCAACCCCTTCCATGGCGGCGCAAGGGCGCGTCCAGCCGGCTTCGGCGCCAGCGCGCAAGGTTTCTGTGGCCGCTTGCAGAAAAGCGGGCGCAGCTTCAAGGCGCGCCACATAGCTTTCATAATCAGCGAGGGTGAAGAACGGCAATTGGCTGGCGAGATCGGTAATCTCGTTTTGAGGGCCGTATCGGTTGGTCATCAGGAAATATTTGCCGCCGAATTGCGCGCCCTCAATCTCATTTTTGAGGTCGAGAAGCAGCAGTTTGTAATTGACGGCGTCTTCTTCCGATAGCTGCGTCGGATCCAGCGCTTCAAGGCGTTCAATAAAAGCAGCGGTCCTGGCTTCGCGTCGCGCAGCGCCTTCAAGAGAAGGGTCGCCAAGCTGGTCGTCATAATCGCGTACGCCCAGTGTGGTCGCGAAGGTCGGGCTTTCCGACAGCGTCCAGGCCCAGTGATCCTCTATGATTTGATCGAGCGTATCAGGCGGCGCTGTTTCTTCTTGCGCGCTTTCTTCTGTCGCGATTGCGTCAGAGGCCAGTTCTTCTTGAGCACCCTCCTGGGCTGTGGCGACGGAAAAGAGGAATGCGCTGGCGATGAGGCTGCGCAGAAAAACCGATTTCATGAAAGCGACTCCGAAAAGGATAACGAGGGAAAAAGAAAACGAGGAAAGGGTTAGCGTGGACGCATGAAGGCGAAAACCGCGCCTCCGAGGAAGCCGGCAAGGGTCTGCAAGGCGAGACCGGTTGCGTCGCGCGCGCCGCCGATAACGCCGGCGCCGCCGCCGAGCTGTTGTTCGATCAGATATAGCATGAGCAGGATCGCCGCGCCGCCCGCCACCGGATAAGCGATCGGCGCCAGCGGCTTCAAAAGCCGCTTCACAAAAAACGCGACGACGAAGGCGACCAGGAGCGCTACCGCGATCATGGCGGCCAATAGCCAGAGGCCTGTAAAATTGTCGACGAAGGTGTTGAACTGTTGCTGGCCTGAATAGACCGCGCCGACCGCCACCATTTTTGCAATGACTTGCTGGGTGTAGAAAGCAACCGAGAGTACATAGGTCGCGGCGACCGAAAGCAGATAAGCGATTGCTGTTTTTATGGTGTTTCCGGCGTTCATCAGGCCCCTCACATGCCGCGGCGCAGTAAAATGGCGGCAATTGCTTCGTTCTTCATATTGACGGCGATAGCTGGCGCCGCCTACCCATTGCTGCGAAGTTTTATCCCAAATGAAAGGGCCCGGCCATGGCGATGAAGACCCGTTTTTTCATGATGACCTGTTGTGCGGCGCTGGTTGCTGCGTGTTCCGGCGGCGGCGAGGCGTCAGCGCCCAAGGGCGGCGGCGATGCGAGCCTTCAGGAAACGCTTGCCGACCCTGCGCCGGAGGGCGAGGTCGCGCTCAATGTCGAGGTTTTGGCGGACGGGCTCGCTTTTCCGTGGTCGATCGCCTTCCTGCCGGACGGGGACATTCTTTTCACCGAGCGCGACGGACGTCTTCGTGTGATCCGCGACGGCGAGCTGGCAGCGGAACCCGTCGCCGGGGCGCCGGAAGTTCTTGTCTACAATCAGGGTGGTCTCTTTGACATCCTCCTCCATCCCGACTTTGCGGAGAACGGCATTGTCTATCTGAGTTACGCCCACGGCACGGAGAAAGCCAATGCGACGCGGATCGCGCGCGCGGTGTTCGACGGATCGTCGCTGTCCGATCTCGAAGTCCTCTATGACGCCAAGCCGTTGAAAGACACCGGCCACCATTATGGCGCGCGCATGGTCTGGGGCGGCGACGGCAAACTTTATGTGACCATCGGCGAAGGCTCGAAATATAAAGAGAAGGCGCAGGACATGACGTCGAGCTTCGGCTCGGTCATCCGCCTCAATGAGGACGGCTCGATCCCTGACGACAATCCGACATTCGGCGACGGCGAACGGCCGGAGCTTTTCACCAAAGGCCATCGCAACCCTCAAGGTCTCGCCTATGACGCCGAGCGCGGCATTCTTTGGGAGAACGAACATGGTCCCCGCGGCGGCGATGAAATTAATATTATCGAACGCGGCAACAACTACGGCTGGCCGTTGGCGACTTACGGCATCGATTATAACGGCGCCAAGATTTCTCCGTTTACGGAGTATGAAGGCACAACCCAGCCAGTGAAATACTGGACGCCATCCATCGGCGTTTCCGGGCTTGCGGTCTATCGAGGCGATCTGTTCGAGGGATGGGACGGTGACTTGCTGGCGGGCGGCCTGTCCGGCTTCGCACTGCACCACATCATCATGGATGGCGACAAGCCCGCCGGTGAAGAGCGCTATCTTTTAGATCGAGGCGAGCGTGTGCGCGATGTGCGTGTCGGGCCGGATGGCGCGATTTATGTGGCGACGGAGATTTATCAGGACGATACGGGCGGAAAAATCCTGCGCCTCACACCTCAGTAAATCAGCTTACGGATCGATGGCGGCGGCGAAACTTCTCGCCGCTGCCTGACGGGCGAACCGCAAGGTGACTGCCTTGCGTCTTGCGGCATTGAGGGGCCGGTCTTCGGCCGTGCGCGCAATCGCGGCGCCATATTCGTCAGCGATGATAAGGCCCTCATCTTCGGGCAGAAGCTCGCGGGGAAAATCTGTGTCCACGGCGAAATAAAACTGGTCACAATAGTCGCGATAGTCCGGCCATTTCTGATCGACTTCGAAATCGGCGCGGCAGGATTTCACTTCGGCGATGATCAAGCGGCCCTTGCGGTCGATGCCGGCCACATCGGCGCGACGGCCATTGGCGAGGCGAAATTCGCAGAGCGGCGCCAGGCCGAGATCAAGAAACAGGCGGGTGACGCCGCGGGTCAGGGCCAGCGTGCGGTCGGGCCGGCAGGGATCGGCGTCAGTCAGGGCGGCGTCGGTCGGGTCGGGGATCGGTAAAACGTTCTGCATTTGTTCATTGAAACCCGCCAAAAGGCCGGGCGTCAAGGACAAAGGGGTGAACAGAAGAAAGGCTTAGCCCTGGAATTCCGGCAGCCGGACGACAAGACCGTCGAGCGCGTCGCTGACTGTGATCTGGCACGAAAGGCGGGAATTGGATTTCGGCTCATAGGCGAAATCGAGCATGGACTCTTCCATGGATTCCGGCTTTCCGGTCTTTTCCGCCCAGGCCTCGTCGACATAGACATGGCAGGTGGCGCAGGCGCAGGCCCCGCCGCAATCGGCGTCAATGCCGGGCACCATGTTCTTGACAGCTGCCTCCATCACCGACACGCCTGTTTCCGCGTCGACGACATGTTCGGTTCCGTTGTTTTCGATGTAAGTGATCTTGGGCATGAGACTCGGCTGGCGACTGAAGTGGAAAACGAAGCCGTGGATGTAAGGGATCAGGGCGAGAGGGCAAGCTTTTTTTGGGCCAGATGCGCCAGCGGAAAGGTAATTCCGTGATCTTGAAGCAGATGGAATTGGCGGATGAGACAGCCACAAGGGCGCTCGGCGCGGCCCTCGCGCCCCTCCTGCGCCGCGGCGACATTATCCGCCTGGAGGGTGATCTCGGGGCCGGCAAGTCTACCCTTGCGCGCGGGCTGATCGCCGCGCTGACGGGCGTTGAAGACGCGCCCAGCCCCACTTTCACCCTTGTTGAGACCTATGACGGGCCTCGTTTCGCTTTATGGCATTTCGATCTTTACCGGCTCGAAGCGCCGGAGGATGTATGGGAGCTTGGCCTCGAAGACGCGCTCGACGGTGAGGTCGCGTTGATCGAATGGCCGGAGCGGATTGAGGGTCTATTGCCGGCGGGGGCCCTGACCGTGCGGCTCGAGGTCGCGGGCGCCGCCCGCTCGGCGCGGCTTGAGGGGGGTGCGGATTGGAAAGCGCGGCTTGAAGGGGCGGGAATCGCCTAAAATGACAATGAAAAGATGCGAGTGACGGATTGTGAGTGATCGATTGTGAGTGACCGGGACGAAGCGCGGCTCAAATTTCTGGAAGACGCCGGCTGGAGCGCCGCGGCGGCGGCGCCGCTGGCGGGCGACGCCTCTACGCGCAGTTATCAGCGCTTGCGGCTGAACGGGAAGCCAGCCGTGCTGATGGTGGCGCCGCCGGGCGAGGAGGCGCCGGCCTGCCCGCCGGACGCCGATGAGGCCTCGCGGCGCACTCTTGGCTACAACGCCATGGCGCGGCTCGCCGGGCCCAATCTCAACGCCTTTACATCCCTGTCGGCTGCATTGCGCGCCACCGGGCTTTCCGCGCCGGAAGTTTACGCCGCTGACGCCGCCGCCGGTTTTGCGCTGCTCGAAGATCTCGGTGACGATCTTTTTGCGCGTGTCGTTGGCAAGGTGGACGAAGAAACGCTCTACCGCGCTGCGATTGATGCGCTGTCGCGCCTTCATGAAAGCGGCGCCGAACCGCCAAGGGGCGCCGCCTACGCCATGCTCGATTACGATGCGCTGGCGCTGGAAGCCGAGGCGGCGTTGCTCGTTGAATGGTATTGGCCGCTGAAGAAAGGCGCGCCTGCAAGCGACGATCTGACGGCGGAATATTTGTCGCTCTGGCGGGAGGTTTTCGGCGGACTATCGGCGCCGCATGTTTATGTGCTGCGCGATTATCATGCGGAAAATCTTTTATGGCTGCCGGAACGGGGCGGCGTTGAAAAAGTCGGAATCATCGATTTTCAGGACGCGCTTTTCGGTCATGCCGCTTACGATCTCGTCTCCCTGCTGGAAGATGCGCGCCGCGATGTCGACCCGGCGCTCGCCGAAAAGATGATCGCCTATTACATGAGCCTTGGCGGACCGCAATTTGACGCCGAAGGGTTCAGGCGTGATTACGCTGTCCTTGCGGCGCAGCGGAACGCCAAAATTCTCGGCATCTTCGCACGCCTCGCCAAGCGCGATAACAAACCGCGCTATCTTGATCTTCTGCCGCGTGTTGAAGCGCATTTCCGGCGCGACCTGGCGCGCAACGAAGCGGCGCCTTTGCGGGGCTTTTTCGCGAAACATCTGCCGGAGCTGGCGTCATGAGCCAAAAAAAACATGGACCGCACACAGCCATGGTCCTTGCCGCGGGGCTCGGTACGCGCATGCGCCCCCTGACCGACGACAAACCGAAGCCGCTCATTCCCGTCGCCGGCAAAGCGCTGATGGATTATGCGCTTGACCGTTTCGCCGATGCGGGCGTCAAGCGCGCTGTCGTCAATGTGCATTATCTCGCCGATCAGGTGGAGGCGCATGTGGCGACACGTTCGGCGCCGGAAATCGTTATTTCCGATGAGCGCGATCTTTTGCTCGAAACCGGCGGCGGCCTAAAAAAAGCGCGCGCGCAGTTTGGCGATGACCCTGTGTTTTGCACTAACACCGACGCCATCATGATTGACGGCGAGGGGGATGACGCTTGCGCCGCCCTTTCGCAATGCTGGGATGACGCGACGATGGATGCGCTCTTGCTGCTCGTGCCCCTTGAGCGCACCAGCGGCTATGACGGATGCGGTGATTTCGACCGGTCCGATAATGGACAAATCGCCCTGCGCGCAGGCGAAACGGCGCCTTATGTTTTCACCGGGCTTCAGATCATTGCCCCATCGCTCATCGATGAAGGGCCGGACGGGCCGTTTTCGACCCGGGTCCTTTGGGATAAGGCGGCGGCGCAGGGGCGTCTTTACGGCGCGGTTTATGGCGGCGACTGGCTGCATGTGGGCGATCCTCAAGGTCTTGAAGATGCGCAGGCGCGCCTGTCCAACGCGGCTTTGGCCGGGCGCAGCTGATGGCCTCGGTCTTTCAAAAGCCGGGCCCCCGTTATTTTTCCATTGCCTCCGACCGTCCGTTTCTGAGCGATCTTGCCGGCGGTCTCGCCGGATCGATCCGCGAGGCCGACTTCGACCTTCCTGACGCGACGATCTACCTGCCAACGCGGCGCGCCGCCCGCGCCCTCGCGGAGGCGTTTTTACAAACGGCGTCCGGCGCCGCGACGCTGACGCCGCATATCAAGGCGCTTGGCGACATCGATGAGGATGAATTTGCGCTGGACGAGCCGGAAACTGGCGCCGGGCTGGAAGATGAACTGGCGCTTGATCCGTCGGTTCCGTCGGCGGAGCGCCGGCTGGTGCTGGCGCGCTGGATCGCCGAGCGGGACAAGACATGGTTCGATGGCCAGCGGCGCTGGGCGGGCGCGATTTCCGCGGCGGATGAGCTGGGCCGACTTCTCGATTCTCTTTATACAGAGGAAATACCAGCCGCACGGCTTGAAAAAATCGTGCCAGACGATCTGGCTGTGCATTGGGGCCAGTCGCTGGAGTTTTTGAAAATCGTGACTGAGGCCTGGCCGGCCCATCTTTGCGCGCAAAGCCTTCTGGATCCGGCGGCGCGCCGTATTGCGTTGATCGATCTGCAAACGAAGCGCTGGTCCGCATCGCCGCCGCAAAAACCGGTGATTATCGCCGGCACCACGGGCTCGACGCCGGCGGTGGCGCGAATGATGAAGCTGACAGCGTCATTTCCTTTCGGGTGTGTCGTCCTGCCGGGGCTTGATCTTGCCGCGAGCGCTCATGTCTGGGGGGCGGTGGATGAGCCCCACCCTCAAAGCGGATTGAAGGCGCTTTTGGAATCGCTGGAGATTGACCGGGGCGATGTTCAGCCATGGCCCATTGATCCAAAGACGGAAAACCGGCGCGCTTCGCTGATTACAGTGGCGCTGCGCCCCGCCGACGCTTCCGATGACTGGCGCGATTGGGCCGAGGCGGCGAAAGCATCGCGTAAGGACGTCGCCGGCGCGCTTCAGGGCCTTACACTCATAGAAGCGACTGACGAAGAGCGTGAGGCGGCGGCGATCGCGCTGAAATTCCGCGAGGCGATCGAGACGCCGGGCCGCACCGCCATGCTGGTGACGCCGGATCGTGATCTCGCCCGGCGCGTCTCCATGAAAATGCGCCGCTGGGGCGTCACTGTGGATGACTCTGCGGGCGCGCCCTTCGCCAATACGCCTTGCGGCATTTATTTAAGGCTCGTTGCGCACTGGCTGGTCGATCCGGCTGACCCGGTGCGCCTGATGGCGATGTTGGATCACCGTCTTTTTTCGGGCGGCGTCAGCGCCGCTGATTGCGTGAAATCCGTACGTCTTATGGACAGAGGCTTGCGCGGACTGAAGCCGAGTGAAGGATTAAGCGGCGTCCGGCGCAAACTTGAAAAGGCGGGTGGGTTAAGCGAAAGCGCCGAGCAACTGTTTGCATCGCTTGAGGCGGCGTGCGCGCTTTGGCCTGGCGGTGATGCGCCGTTTCCGGAACGGTTTGAGGCGCATCTTTCAGCGGCCGAACTCCTTGCGGCCAGCGATACGGAAAAGGGCGCCGAACGGCTCTGGCGCGGTGAAGACGGCGACGCGGGCGCGGCGCTTCTCGACACCCTGCGGCAGGGGCTTGCGCTCATTGTTCATGATGAAGCGAGTGAATATGCCGATATTTTCGCGCGGCTCATTTCCGGCGGGGCGGTGCGCCGCCGCGCGCCGGCCCATCCCCGGCTTTCGATTCTGGGGCCCCTCGAAGCGCGCCTGCAATCAGCGGATCTCGTCATTCTCGGCGGCCTCAATGAGGGCGTCTGGCCCCGCGATGCGGCCATTGATCCGTTCCTGTCGCGGCCCATGCGTAAGGAATTGGGCCTGCCTTCGCCGGAGCGGCGCATCGGTCTCGCCGCCCATGACTTTGCGCAGCTTGCCGCCGCGCCGGACGTTGTCTTGACGCGTTCTGCGCGCTCTGCCGGCAAGCCGACAAAGCCGTCGCGGTGGATCGTCCGTCTCAAGAATATTTTGAAGGGGGCTGATCTTCTGGATCTGGTTGATCAAAGCGCCGAAGCGGATGGGCTGGCGTCCTTGCTGGATGCCCCGCGCGTTGTCGCCGCCGTTGCGGCGCCAAGACCCAAACCACCCGTCGAGGCGCGCCCGCAATCTCTTTCCGTAACGCAGATCGGGACGCTGCTGCGTGATCCCTATGCGATCTACGCCTCGAAAATCCTCGGCCTCAGAAAGCTCGATCCGTTGGGGGAGGCTTTCGATCAACGCTATCTCGGCATTCTCTTTCACAAGGTGCTGGAGGATTACGTAGCGGAGCCGCAGCTTCCGTCCGAAGACGCGCGCGCGCGGCGGCTCGCCGAGCTTTATGAACATCACGCCGCCGATCATGGCCTTGGCGCCGCCCATGACCGGTTCTGGCGCGCACGCGCAAGTGAGGCGTTCCGGTTTCTGGCCGAGTGGGACGGGGCGCGCCGCCTTGTCGGCGAGCCAGTTGTCATTGAAGGTGAAGGCGCGGCATCCCTTGATATTGATGGTGAAAATTTCACCCTGACGGCGCGGGCCGACCGCATCGACAAACTCGCCGACGGCGCCGCGTTCATCATCGACTACAAAACCGGCGCGCCGCCGAGCCTCGATCAGGTCAGAACAAATTTCAGCCCGCAATTGCCGCTGACGGGATTGATCGTTGAAACCGGCGGCTTCGCCGAGTTTGGCGCTGCGCATGTCGCGGGGTTTGAATATGTGCGCGT
>JAUIEG010000684.1 GCA_030428745.1 Alphaproteobacteria bacterium | reverse complement strand
TCTTCGGCCAGTTGGCGCGTCCAGCCTGTTTGAAGTGATAGATTTCAGCCCGCACGCCAGCCTGACGCGCAATCTCGATCAATTCATGGATGCCTTCCAGCAGGGCGTTGCCTTCGCTGCGCAAATGGGACGTATACATGCCGTCGAATTCGCCGGCGGCGCTCGCCAACGCGACAAGCTCGTCGGTCTTTGCGTAAAAGCCCGGCGCATAAATAAGCGCCGACGCCACGCCCAGCGCGCCTTCGCGCATCGCGTCGCGCACCAACTCCTGCATCGCAGCCAGCTCTTGCGCCGTCGGCGCACGGTCATCCTCGCCAATCACATAGTTGCGCACGGTCGTCGCCCCGATATAGGAGGCGAAATTCGGCGCGACGCCACGCGCCTCCATGAATTCGAGATAATCGCCCAGCGATGTCCATTCGATATCGTATCGGATATCGCCCTGCGAGCGCAGCATCTCCTCCCTGGTGCGCTCATTCACCGGGCCCCAGGACTCGCCTTCTCCGAAAATCTCCAGCGTAACGCCTTGACGAATATCGCTCTGGGCGCGCCCGTCGACCATCAACGAATCCACCGCCCAACTCATCATGTTGATAAAGCCGGGGCTTACCGCAAGGCCCGCCGCATCGATTTCCGTCTTGCCCTTTGCTCCAGAATAATCGCCTATGCCCGCAATAACGTCGCCGCTGACAGCCACATCAGCCTCATAAGGCGCGCCGCCTGCGCCGTCATAAATAACGCCGTTGCGAATGATGACATCATAATCTGCCGAGCCCTGATCTAGAGGCTTCGAACACCCTATTAGCAGCCCTAAAGCTGCCCATAAGATGAAATAATGCACCACTCTGTATACGGACATGTTTGCGCCTCCAAGCTTCTCTTTTCAGCGCTACAACAGGAATACAGGCGCGTCCATCATTTTCTTTTCTCGTTAAATCTAATGAAAAAACGATACGCCGCCGGAAATGACCGCTTCACACTCCGCAACACTTTCCTGGCTGACACACTCCTTGCTTCAGAAATAATTCAGTTCAGAGAATATACGGCCTAAAGAGACAGTCCCGCACAGCTTTCAGCAATAGATGCGAGAGCCTTCTTGAAGTTTGTACGAGACTCCACTTCCGGCGGCACAATGCTTTAATGGCAAAAGCATAGACCTTTTCCTGATTGCCATGGTGATCGGCGCCCCGCCTTTTCTTTCGGGGCGGACATTGGCGGCGCTGTCCGTTTGAGCAAAGCGTTATTCGATTTCATTGCCGTCAGAGTCTTCGCGGCAGCACAACCACTCGCGAACTTTTAGATAGACGCGACCTTTGCGGCGCCTGTTATGTCCAACCAACTATTTCGTACGCGAACATACTGCGCTCGCCGCTTCATAAGACCTAAAAAAATTACTTAGTCTGTATCATCCATCAGCGAAGCGACGCATAACCTATGGGTTAGATTGTTCGGCATTTTCTTCTGCAGATAACCAATCAACGGTGAACATTCGCGCATCATGGTCGCTTCGCGACAGGGGGCAGCCGATGGTGCGGACGGGGGGACTTGAACCCCCACGAGGTTACCCTCGACAGATTTTAAGTCTGTTGCGTCTACCGGTTCCGCCACGTCCGCAAGTGCGCGCCAATAAACAGGCGCCCCCCAATAATGGCAACCGGAATTCCAGGAAATAAGTGAGCCCGTCAATGGGCGCGATTGGTGGGCCCGGAGGGACTCGAACCCCCAACCTAGCGGTTATGAGCCGCCAGCTCTAACCAATTGAGCTACAGGCCCGGAAGACGGCCTGCCGTCTGACGGGAGCGCCCTATTATCAGCTATCGAAAGCGGGCGAAAGCCCGGCGCCAGCCCCGTTTTTCACCCGCCTCACCCGAACTTGAAGGCGTCTCGGCCTGTTGACATATTGCGGTGAAATCGCCGCCTTGTTTTCGCCGTGTATGGCCGTCACAGCGGTTTTACCAAAAAAGGAGCCAATTCATGCGTTCAGCCATCCTTCCCGCCGCAGCCGCCGCCGTCATGATGGCAGGTTGCGCCGCGCCGACCGCCAGCGCCGCCGCTCCCGCCGATGCGCCGCGCACCATCACCGTCACGGGCGAAGGCCGCGCCGCCGCCGCGCCGGATATGGC
>JAUIEG010000683.1 GCA_030428745.1 Alphaproteobacteria bacterium | reverse complement strand
ACACGATCCATAGCGTATCTCCCAAAACGATACTAATCTCAATATTTGCAAAAATAATCAATTTACTTGGCTTCTAAAGTTACTACGTTCAACGCCTTCGCCAGTGCCAATACATCAACGGGGAGTTATAAAGCGCCGGGGTGACGTGCACACCGGCAGCGACGCTGACGCGAGCACGGTGAAGATGTTGAATTCTTCAAGCAGGCGTTTTGAGACAGCGATATTGTCTTCCGGCATGGTCTTTCTTGTCAGGCGGGTGTGATGGTGCCGCGCATGCAAGCGCGGTATGACCGCCGCCTTGCAAGATCGTGCGTCTCGTATGTTTCATGGAAAAGTACCGTATCATGGTTTTAATCAGAATCGAATGAACGACAGGCTCCTATGACCGATCTCACTATCAAAAATGGCGATCTCAATCTGGCGGCGTCCCTCTATGGGCCGGAAGGCGCGCCGGCGGTTTTATGTCTTCATGGCATCGCCGGATCGCGCGACACCTGGGAAGAGACGGTTCGCCGCTACGAAGACCGTTTGCAAATCTGGACGCTGGATTTCCGCGGCCATGGGCACTCGGACCGCGCAGGGTCCTATCTGGTTGAGGACTATGCGACGGATGCCGCCGCCGCGCTGGATTTCATCCGCCGCCCGACGATCATCATCAGCCATTCGCTCGGCGCAGTGACGGGCGCCTTTCTCGCGCAACAGCCGCATGCCCATTTAAAGGCGCTGTTCATGGAGGAACCGCCTTATTTCTTCGGGGAGGCGGCGGTGTTTGCGAAGTCCGGCAATGACAAGCGCTTTGACGCCGTCCAGAAAATGCTGATCGCCATGCGGGAAAAGGGCGCCGGGCTCGGTGAGTATTTGACTGCCGCGGGAGAAGCGCCAGCGCCGCAAGGCGGCGTTCAGGCCGATCATGCAAGCCTGCGCCACATCCTCAGCGCCGCCTCGGCCATGATGCGACAGGACCCTGAATCCTGGACGCCGGCGAAATCGACAGCCGCGTTAGAAGGCTTCAAGGGCGATGCGCCGCTTAAAGTTCCGGCGATGCTTGTGCGCGCCGACCCGAAGCTGGGCGCCGGTTTTGCGCCGGAGCATGAAGCGCGCTTTATGGCGGCCAATCCCGCCGCCAAAGTCGAAATGATCGAAGACGCGCCGCATCGCATTCATGCGACCACCAAGGCTCAGCCTCGCTTCTACGAATTGCTTGATGCATTTCTGTCACAGAACCGGGACGGGTAAGGGCCCATGTTGGAAGCGCTGGGATTGATGTTCACGACGCCCATGTGGTTCGCGACAGCCTTTGCGATGATGTTTGTTGCGCCCAGCGCTGGGTGGATAGTGCTTGTTCCCTTTACCGGAATGTTGTCGCTTCTCGCTGCGGTGGTTTTGTGGATCCGCAATCGTCGCAAGGACCTGTTGGTTTTTCTGGCGTCGCCAGCGGCCAGCCTGCTCATTGTCTTCGTCGCTGGTATTTTTCGCGGCCAGCTTGAGGGGGTGGTGGCGACGCCGCTGCTTGTGGGGTTTCTGGCGGTGCAGGCGGGGTTCCTCGGCTTTTCGTTTTACCGCTGCCGTACTGCGTGGCGGATAGCGGCGCCATTGGCTTACGGGTTCTTCTCCTACGCGCTTTTCTCCGCGCTCGTGGCGGCAATGGCGTTTACGGACACCTGGCTGTAAGGAGTAGCCGGGTGAATACGCAAAAAGGCCGGGCTTTGCCCGGCCTTTTCTTCCCCCGAAAGCGCCAGTTAAGGCGCACTCGATTTTCCCCCACGGAAAATGTGTCAGGCTGTTTGCGCCTTTTGCTTGCGGCTGGCGAAGCCGAGACCGGCGAGGCCGGAGAATAAGAGCGGCAACGCGCCGGGCAGGGGCACGCTCGAGGTGATGAGGTCCTGGGTGCCGCGCGCGGCGAAGACGTCAATCGCGCCGGCTGCAAAGTCGCCGGAGATGATCAACGCCCAGAGCGCATTGGCTTCGGCAAGGACATCCGCTGTGAAGAGTTTGAAATCACCGGCGGCAAGGTCAAAGGCGGAAGCCCCGTCTTCGGTGATCTCCCAGATGATTGACTGGGCGGCCGCGGCGGTGTTGGCGTTCTTGAAGACATACTCCGTCGTCATCAGCGAGCCGTAAAGCACGCC
>JAUIEG010000682.1 GCA_030428745.1 Alphaproteobacteria bacterium | reverse complement strand
CAAACGCGCGAGGAGTTCGTTTACGCCCATAAATGGAAACCCAACATGCTTGTCATGTGGGACAATCGCTCGGTTCTTCACCGCGCCACCGGCGGCTATGAAGGCCATGCGCGGTTGATGCATCGAACGACGATTGGCGCGCGTTAGACGCTGATTTTCTCCAGAGCGCCTTTTAGCGAGGCTGGAAGGGTCGCAGGGCGTCGCGTTTCCCGGTCCACATAAACGTGAACGAAATGGCCTTCGGCGGCGGGCGCATCCTCGCCTTGTTTGAAAATCGCCAGTTCGTAACGCACGGATGAATTGCCGATCCTGGCGACGCGAAGCGCGCCGTCGAGCTTTTGCGGAAATTCCAGCGGCGCAAAATATTTGCAGCCTGTCTCAACGACAAGACCGATGACAACGCCCTCATGAATGTCCAGCGCGCCCTCTCCGATCAGATACTCGTTCACGATCGTGTCGAAATAGCCGTAATAGGCGACATTGTTCACATGGCCGTAAATGTCATTGTCGGCCCAGCGCGTTTGCAGCGGCAGGAAATGTTTATAGTCGGCGCGGGTTGTTTGCTGCTTCATTTCTGCCTGTCTTTCACTGGGATCACCAGTTTCAACCCGGACCATACATCGTCAACGGCGCAAACCTTCACATCGACAAGGCCGATTTTCAACGCGAGCCGGCGCACGGTGTCCTCTGTGACCGAAGCCGGAACGCGGGAGGATTTTTTCGGCCATGACACCCAGATCATGCCATCCTGAACAAGTTCTTTTTTGAGTTTTGGCAGCGTGTTTGAGAGCTGCGTTGCGCTTGACGTGAAAAAATGCACATAGTCATAGGGGCCGCCATTAACGCCGCGCGTTGTTTTGGCGGATTTGACGCGCGCCCAGTTTTTGAAGTTCGAAAGTGCAGGAATGTCTTCGGGGACAGCGATAAGCAGCGCGGTCTGCCCATCCTTGACGCCGAGCTTTTTCAGGAGAGGCGTGCCGGAGTAGCCCGCCGCCATCAGAGCACTTCCGTGTAGAGCGCCAGCGCGTCGTCATAGGTCACGGGGCGTGGATTGTTTTTCATCAGGCGTTCAATCTTCGCGGCGTCTTCGGCAAGCTTGGGCAAGACGTTATGCGACACGCCAACATCGGAAAGACGGCTTTTGACGCCGGTGGCCGCGCAGATATCGACCATCCTGGCGACAAAGCTTTCCGCGCGTGTCGTAAAATCGCCGGTGTCGTTGGCGCCAATGACATCGCCAAGCTCAGCGTAAAGCGGCGCCGCGGCGGGAATGTTGAATTTCAACACCGGCGCCAGCATCAGCGAATTGGCGAGGCCGTGCGGCACATGGAAATGCACGCCGAGGGGATAGGCCATGGCGTGCACGGCGGCGCAGGGCGCATTGGCGAAGGCTTGTCCCGCCAGCATGGCGCCGAGCAGCATGGCCTCGCGCGCCCCAATGTTGTCGGGCGCATCGCAGGCGTGCTGGATGTTCGAAGACAAAAGCTTCAACGCTTTTGCGGCAAGGGCGTCAGAAACGGGGTTCTTTTTGAGTTTGGTCGTATAGGCCTCGATAGCGTGGACCATGGCGTCGATGCCGGTGGCGCTCGTCACATGGCGCGGCATGGAGAGCGTCAAAGATGCGTCGAGGATTGCAAGATCAGCATAAAGCTGCGGGCCCAATACACCCATCTTCTGATCGTCCTCGGTGGTGATGACCGAAATGTTGGTGACTTCGGAGCCGGTGCCCGCCGTCGTCGGCAACAGCGCCAGCGGAACCCGCGCGCCCTTCGCCTGGTCGATGCCGTAAATCTCTTCGAGGGTTTGTGTTGAGTTGATGAGGCAGGCGATGACCTTCGCCGTATCCATGGAAGAGCCGCCGCCGAAGCCGATGACGCCGTCGGCCTTGTGCTTGCGCGCCGCTTCGATGGCGCCTTTCACCACTTTCGCTGGGGGGTCGGCCTCAACGCCATCGAAGAGCGCATAGTCAAGACCAGCCGCCTCAAGGCCTTTCAGGGCGCCGTCGATCAGCCCGGCACCGACAACGCCTTTGTCGGTGACGACAAAGGGGCGTTTCATGCGAGGGCTTACAATCTCGCCGATCCGCGCCGCCGCGCCGGTTTCGAAAATGATGTTGGGGACAGTGTCGAA
>JAUIEG010000681.1 GCA_030428745.1 Alphaproteobacteria bacterium | reverse complement strand
AAAATCCGCTCGTCTGCAACTTGCGGAAATGGCGCGCCCGCGACCTCGCCCACCACTTCGGCGAGAATCGAATAGCCCATATTGGAGTAGACGAAGGCCGAACCGGGCTCGAAATTGAGCTCGTCCTGTTGCGAGGCAAAGGTCAGGATATCGCGCTGGCTGATCACTTCGCTGGGGCGGATGCCGGCCATGCTGGCGAGCGACCACTGATCGCGCAACCCGCTTGTGTGGTGAATAAGCTGTTCGATCAACAGCGGCTCCTTGATCCGCCTCACCGCCGGCACATAGTCCTGCGCCTTATCGTCCAGCGACAGCTTGCCCTCATTGATCAAAAGGCCGGCCGTGTAGGCGGTGAACTGTTTTGAGATCGACGCCACATGCAGGCGCGTGTCTGGCGTCATCGCCATCCCGGTCTCCAGATTGGCGACGCCGTAGCCGTGGACATAGGTCTTGTCGCCATAGACAACCGCAACCACGCCGCCGGGCGCGCTCTTGCTGTCCCACTCTTCGAACACTGCGTCGATCTTCGCGATGTCATCGCGCGAAAAGGATGGCGCGTCGCTGTGGTTCGCTTCTTGCGCGCAGGCGCCCAGGAACCCCGCCAGTAAAATGGCGCCCACAGCGCTGCCCGTTCGTCCAAAACCCGTCATTGTGAAAGTCATGTTTCGCTCCATGGCGTTTGCCGGGAAAGACCGGCGTTCAATTCGGCGCCGCGTTCATATTGCGCGCGCCATAAATCGGCCGGCTGATACAGCCCGCCTGTGGTCCAGATGAGATGGGTCGCCTGCGGCAGGCTTTTCTCAAGCCCGTATGCGGCGAGGTAAGCGCGCCCCTGCTGCGTTTGCGTCAACAGGCATGGCCCCAGTGCGCCCGCGAAAGCGGAAGGCTCCGCCTTGATCTCCGCCTTTTCCTTAGCCAGAAACAGGGCGCGATAAAGATCCTCGTCAAGCACCGTGAAAACGCCAGACACCAGCGGCGCGATCAGCGCGGTCGTCAACTGCGAAGCTTTGCTGACCGCAAGGCCGTCGGCGATCGTGCGGTTATCGAGACCGTAATCGTAAACGGAGACCGGATCGGCGCTGCCTGTCGATAATTGCAAAAAGACACAGGCCGATGCCGCCGGCTCTGCAAAAAAACAATGCACATCGTCGCCAAAAACCTGCTTCAGTCCGAAGGATACGCCGCCTGGCGCGCCACCCACGCCGCAGGGAATATAGACGAACAACGGATGATCCCGATCGACAGCAACATCTCGCTCGCGCAACTGACGCTCGACTTCTTCAGCCGCCGTGCTGTAACCGAGGAACAACTCGGTCGAGGCCTCATCATCGATGAAGAATGACGTCGTCGAGGCATCGGCGTCCGCTCGAGCCGCTTCAACCGCACTTGTGTAGTCGCTCTCATGCTCGAAAATTTCCGCGCCCAGCTTGTTTAGGCGCTCTTTCTTCCAGGCGCTTGCCTCGCGCGACATATGAATGACTGCGCGAAAACCAAGCGCACGGGCGGCCGCGCCGATCCCCATGCCAAGATTGCCAGTGCTGCCAGCGACAATCGCATGCCGCGCGAAAAAGGCGCGACAAGCTTCAGATAACATCGCCTCGGGCGGCTCACCCGGCGCCAGCACGCCGCCGCGCCGCGCCAGCTTTTCCGCCAGCGAGACAACCTCGTAGAGCGCGCCGCGCGTCTTCACCGATCCGCCGACAGGCAGTGCGTGGTCACCTTTGATGAATACCCGGCCGCCAGCCTCACTCGCAAACCCCAGCGCAGCGGCGAACCCATCTGTCTCGATCAGCGGCGAGACTACTTCCCCGCCCGCCTCGCGCAATTCTTCGAACAAGGCCGCATAAAGAGGCCGAAACGAGACAAGCCGCGCGCGGGCAGTTCGCCAATCCTCGTGCGTGAGGGGCGATTTTTCCTCGACATCCCGCCAGGGACGCAGCTTCCGGTTGATCCAGAACGACCGTCCGCCCGCCATCGCCAATGCCTCATCCGCCCTCATCATGGGATTATTTTCTCGCCCAGCCCGCATTCGTTTGGTATACCATCAAAATTGCAAGCTCCGTGCAAATTCTAATTCTTAAGGACGAGGGTAAGATCATCTAATGCGCAAGACGCCGATCAGCCCGCAGCAAGCTGCA
>JAUIEG010000680.1 GCA_030428745.1 Alphaproteobacteria bacterium | reverse complement strand
GCCAGGTGCGCCGGCAGGAACTCGAGAAATACCTCCAGACCAGCGGCGCCACGACGGCCTGGGGGGCTGGTAATTGGCTGACCCAGCGGATCACGCTCGCCGAGGGGCTGGCGCAGTCAGTGTCGGACCGGTTCAACGGCGAAGATGCGACGGAGATCGTGCACAAGCCAATTTACGAAAAGACGTTCATCTGGACGTATTTCGGCGAGGCGAACGGCGTCTATCACATCTGGCCGCCTGATGACACTCTGCCCGCGGATTACGATCCGCGCACGCGCCCCTGGTACGCCGCCGCGATGCTGGCGGGGGAAACCACGCTGACCGAACCCTATTTCGACATTTCAACCAATGTAGAGACGATCACCGTCGCCGGACCGGTCTATCGCGACGGCAAGCTTTTGGGTGTTGTCGGCGCTGATTTCTCCACCGACTCATTAAGCGAAATTCTTTCGCAAACCGACATGGGCGGGCTGGGGCGTGCTTTCCTTGTCAGCGGCGACGGCAAGATTCTCGCCCACCCCGATCGCAATCTTGTCTCGAAAGACATTGCCGCCGCCTATCCGGGCCAGCGTCCCGTGATTTCAGGAGATGTGCAGTATCTCGACGACCTGGAGACGCCGAAAATCGTTGTCTTCCACCGGATTCCTTCATTGACGGCTGTCGACTGGTATCTTGCGTTGTCGGTGGATCAGGCCGCTGCGTTTCACAGTCTTTATGAGTTTCGTGATTCAGCGATCATCGCGACCTTTTCTGCCGCGTTCTTGCTGGTGGTTGTGCTTGGTTTCGTCATCCATCGGATGCTTGTCCGCCCGCTCATGAATGCGCGCATCGCCGCCGACGCCGCGAATGTGGCGAAGTCGGAGTTTCTGGCGTCCATGAGCCACGAAATCCGCACGCCCATGAATGGCGTTCTCGGCATGGCCGAAGTCCTGTTGAACACCGATCTCGACAAGCGGCAGCGTGAACTGGCGGGCATTATTGTGTCTTCGGGCAATGCGCTGATGACCGTCATCAACGACGTGCTCGACTTTTCCAAGCTGGAGGCCGGAAAGTTCCGGCTTTCCGCACAGCCCTTTAACCTGCGTCAGACTATCAATGAAGTCGCCATGATGATGCAGGCCCCGGCGCTCGACAAGGACATCGAGCTGATCGTTCGTTATGCGCCGGACCTTCCTGAGGGCGTTATTGCGGATGAATCGCGTCTGCGTCAGGTGCTCGGCAATCTCATTGGCAATGCGGTCAAGTTTACCGAACATGGGTATGTGTTGATCGAAATAACGGGCCAGCGCAGCGGGTCCGATGTCCATCTCGTTATCAATGTAAACGATACGGGCGTGGGGATTCCCGAAGACATGATCCCGCGCATGTTCGAAAAATTTGAGCAGGCGGACGCATCGCATACGCGTAAATTCGGCGGCACGGGGCTTGGTCTCGCTATTTGCAAGAATATCGTTGAAGTGATGGGTGGGACGATCACCGCGAAAAGCCAACTGGGCAAGGGATCGCAATTCCAGGTGACGCTGACCTTACCGGTAGAGGATTCCATCCGCTCCATGCCCGAAACGGCGGCGTCTGCGTTCACCGGCGTGCGTCTTCTTGCGGTCGACGACAACGCTGTCAATCGGCGCATTCTTCAGGAGCTTTTTGATGGCTGGGGTTTTCGCTCTACGGTGGTCAGTGATCCTGTGCGCGCCATGGCCGCGCTAGAGCGGTCTACGAGCGATAACGATCCCTATCACGCTATGGTGCTCGACTTCCAAATGCCTGGCGAAAACGGCGCCGAACTTGCCGCACGTATTCAGGCGGATCCGAAATTCGGCGCTATTCCTGTGCTCATTCTTTCGTCGGTGGACAATGCGCCGGCCGTGGCTGCGGCTGCGAATGTCCGCGTTGACGCCTATCTTTCAAAACCTGTGCGTCCATCGCAGCTGATGGATGGGCTTGCGCAGTCCTTGGCGGCGGAAGCCCCGAAGCTCTTGCGTCAGACGGCTGCATCAGCGGTCATGGACGAAGCGCCCGCCCCAAGCGTGGCCTCTTCCGGCGCCGATAAGACGAAACTCCTGATCGTCGAAGACAATCCTGTTAACCGCATGGTGCTGACGCAATTCATCGATGAAGAACAGTTCGACATTGTCATTGCGG
>JAUIEG010000679.1 GCA_030428745.1 Alphaproteobacteria bacterium | reverse complement strand
GGGCGGTTGAAAACGGCGCTGCCGCCTGCGGGGTCGGGGCGACGCATCTGGCGTGAGTTGGATGTGACGCTTCACTTCGGAACGCTTGTCTCAAAGCCGGAGGAAGATGTGTTCGCCGGCGCCAACGCCTTTGCGGTGAAGGCCGACGATGGCGGTTGGGAAATCTGTCAGTTCGAAAACGCTGAATTGCTGGAAGGCGGCGACTGGCGCCTGACCGGTCTGCTGCGCGGACAGGCGGGCAGTGAACCGCAAGCGCTCGCGGGCGCCGGCGTCGATGCGCGGTTCGTCTTGCTCAACACTGCGGTGACGCAGGTCGAATTTTCCGTAAACGCGCGCGGCCTTGTCTTTGACTGGCAGGCGGGACCGGAAAATGATCTTCCCGATACGGAGACCTTCACCACGCAAACCCTTTCCATGAGCGCGCGCGGGCTCCTTCCCTTGTCGCCGGTTCATCTGCGCGCCGCATGGGAGGGAGGCGACATTCGTCTGTCGTGGATACGCCGCACGCGCGAGGGCGGCGATTCATGGGAGGGCGAAGTTCCGCTCAGCGAATATGACGAGCGTTACCGCGTCACCATCTATGACGGCGAAAGCTCCGTGCGCACCGTAGAAACCACGACAAGCGACTATCCTTACGCCGCTGCGGACATCCTCGCCGATTTCGGATCGAGCGATCCCGGCGTGACGATCACCTTCGCCGTGGCGCAGATTTCCGACGCGGTGGGCGAAGGGATGGAAGCGTCAGCTTCGCCGGTGATCGCCCACTAATTCAATCTTATCAGTAAAGGAGTAATCCCATGCCAAAACAGAACCATTTTAGCGGCGCAACCCTCGCCGAAGCGGTGATAAACGCGACGGCGGCGTATCGCAGAAGAGGGCCGTTATGCGAGGTAAAGAACCAAAGGCGGTGTAACGATCTGTTGCTTAAAATAAATAATTTATCGCTTCAGGCGGGCCGATATGAAGATGAAGCTGATAGGCTGAGGGACGAGGCTGATTCGCTACGAGATGAAGCGTTGCGCCTTGGTCTTGTCGCGCTTGTCAGCGCGCTTGGCGGCTTTATTGCGGCTGCAGTTAGAGCAAGGCGCGCCGCTCAAGCTTTGCAAGCTATGCGTAAAGGAAATTTGTCGAGAAAAACTATCGAGGATTTTCTTCTTGCATTCGGGATTTTAGGTTCTGCGCTTTCAACATACTTCATCGCCGAAAAGCTAATAGATGCTGATCGTCTGGAACGTCGTGCTCAAGATTTGAGTTCTCGTGCGGAGAGATATGGCCAAGACTATATGCGCGCATTCAATGAATATGATCGCCTTGGCTGCGGAGAATCCCCATCATTCACCGGAACATAATTTCAGGTGAAAAAGTACATGTATCCAATAAGCAACCCGGCTGCGCAAAGGTAAGCGACCATGCCGATGGCGGCGCCGTAATAAACTCTCAATCTAGGCGGCAGGTCTGCGGCCCCAGCCGGAAGGCCGTTTTTCTCAAGGCCGCTAATTGCAGGATTGAGAACAAAAAACTGAAACGCGGAAAAGATGAGAATGAAAAAAACCATGGAATAAAAAGCGCCGGGAAGGAAATTGTCGCCGGCGCGCAGATCGCGGATAAAAAGATAGCCGGTTATCAGCAGCGGGATCGTTCCACTAAGCGCGGCTGCAACCCAACCTTGCTTAGACATAAATTGGAGCGAACGTTTCATTACAGGCGTTCCATTTCTATTACGCGAATATACAACCCTGTTGACGTCAAAGAAAACCCCGAAATTTGGCGTTATGACTGCAGTTTATTCGCCTTCCATTTCCGCAATCCAGTCTTCCACATGCTCTCTCATCGCGCCGAGGGGAACGGCGCCGTTCTCCAAAATGCGGTCGTGGAATTCCTTGATGTCGAATTTCTCGCCGAGGCGGGTTTCCGCTTCTTCGCGCAGCGCGAAGATTTCAAGCCCGCCCGTGTCGTATGCCGTCAATTGCCCAGGAATGACAGCGATGCGGTCGAGCAGGGCTTCGGCGCTTTTCTCGTCAAAGCGGCCGCTTTCGATGGCGAAGTCTTTCACCTGTTGCTCGGTCCATCCATAGGCGTGCAATCCCGGGTCCATCACCATGCCGCGCGCTGGCCAGGCGCGGCGCGAGATTTCGCCGTAGCGCGTG
>JAUIEG010000678.1 GCA_030428745.1 Alphaproteobacteria bacterium | reverse complement strand
GGGGCGCGCCCACATAAAGGCGCTCGCCGCCGGCAAGAAGGGTCTCTGTCCAATCGACGATAAAGGCGCGCTCGCCGGCGCGGGCTTCCGTGCGATAAGAGGCGGGTGCGCCGGGTTCGGCCGCATTCCCGCCGGGCGCGAAGGCGCGGCCATGCCATGACGGCGCCGGGGCGCCGAAAAACCGCGCAAAGCTTTGCGAGACAAAACGGATGACGCCTTCGCCGTCACAGACGACGATCAGCTCACGGATTGAATTGGAAGAAACGCTCTTGTGTGATCCAAGATGCGGCATTGACAGTGAAACCCCATTACGCAACCGACGCCACTGTCGCGGCTTTGCCTTGAAAAATGGTTGATGGAGTTGGTTAATTCGGACAGTAAAAATTGTTGAAAAAGCGCCGGGAACTGGCTCTTTTCGCGCTTACGCCGCCCCGGCGCGAGGGAAGCCTTCAAGGCTTTTTGCTGCATTTCCCTCGGGGCGTCTGTCTGCGGCCTTTCGAAAACTCACCGCTTCGGCAATGTGACGGCGTTTGACGCCGTCTGCTCCATCGAGATCGGCGAGCGTGCGGGCCACCCGGAGGATGCGCGTGTAGGCGCGCGCCGAAAGGGACATCGCCTCGGCGGCCCGGGAAAGAAGGCTTGCGCCTTCGGCGTCAGGGGCGGCGATGCTGGAAAGTTCGGCGTCGCCAAGCGCTGCGTTTGACGCTCCCTCGCCGCTGCGCGCCGTTTGCGCGCCCCGGGCGCGCGCCACTCTTTCCGCAACAGCGGCGGTGGTTTCTCCCGTGGCCGGGCCGGCGAGGTCGGCGGGCGTGACGGCGGGCAATTCGATCGACAGATCCATCCGGTCGAGCAGCGGCCCGGAAATCCGCGACTGATAAATCTCTTCACAATTGGGACCCTTGCCGCAGGCGCGGCCGGACGCGCGCCCATAACCGCAGCGGCACGGATTCATGGCGGCGACCAGCTGGAACCTTGCGGGATAGCGCACATGGAAATTCGCCCGGGCGATTAAGACATCGCCGGTCTCCAAAGGC
This sequence comes from Alphaproteobacteria bacterium, assembly GCA_030428745.1. Lineage (GTDB taxonomy): Bacteria > Pseudomonadota > Alphaproteobacteria > Caulobacterales > Parvularculaceae > Hyphococcus. Next base: position 1,115 of record JAUIEG010000678.1, on the reverse strand, counting down.
TGACGCAGACTGTCGAGCACGGGCGCGGAGAACTCCGGCAATTCGTCGAGGAACAGAACTCCGTGATGGGCGAGGGACGCTTCGCCCGGTTTGGCGCGTACGCCGCCGCCGATCATCGCCGCCATGGAAGCCGAATGATGGGGCGCGCGGAAAGGCCGGGCGCGGGTGAGGCGGCCGCCCTCAAGCAGGCCCGCAAGCGACTGCACCATGGAGATTTCCAGCATCTCCTTGGGCGACAGCGGCGGCAGGAGCCCCGGCAGCCGGGCGGCGAGCATGGATTTGCCCGCGCCCGGCGGCCCCACCATCAACAGATTGTGCCCGCCGGCGGCGGCGACCTCGAGCGCGCGTTTGGCGGTCTCCTGGCCCTTGACGTCGATAAGGTCCGGTATGGCCGGAGGCGCTTCGAGTGCGCCAGGCGCCGGCGCTGTCAGAACCTGTGCGCCTTTGAAATGGTTGACGAGCTGGATTAATGATTTCGGCGCCAAAATCGCGGCGTCGCCGCCCGCCCATGCCGCCTCGGCGCCGCTTGCTTCGGGACAGATCAGGCCGAGCCCCATGGCGTTCGCCGCGACCGCAGCAGGCAACGCCCCGGCACAGGGCGCGATGGACCCGTCGAGCCCAAGCTCGCCCATTACCGCGAAACCGGCGCCGGCGTCATGGGGGGCCGCGCCCATTTCCATGAGCAGCCCGAGGGCGATGGCGAGGTCGAAATGGCTGCCCTCTTTGGGCAGGTCCGCCGGCGCCAGATTGACGGTGATCCTTTTGACCGGCAGGCCGAGGCCGACAGCGGAAAGAGCGGCGCGCACCCGCTCGCGCGCTTCGGAGACCGCCTTATCCGGCAGGCCGACGATGGAAAAGATATTGCCGGCGCCATTGGTGAGCTGGACCTGAACGGTCACCGGGCGGGCGTCGACCCCGTGAAAGGCGAAAGTGGTGATCTGCGCGACCATGATCTCTCCCCGGCAAGATGGTGGAACATATCAGGAACAAAAGCTCATGAAAAGAGTAAATGGCGCCCTCAGTTTTCCCCATGTTTTTCTTGCCAAGTTTTTAGCTTAACCCTCTCGGCCTCGGCGCCCGATTCGCCTTAGAAGGGCGGTTGCCCTCCGGTCCGC
>JAUIEG010000033.1 GCA_030428745.1 Alphaproteobacteria bacterium | reverse complement strand
TCCTACCGATCTTCGCAAAGGGTCATGTGGCGGTTGTGTTAAACGACGGCAAATTCGAGGGTCTGATTACCCGGACGGATTTGCTGAACTATCTGCGGCTTCAGGTGGCGTAATGATCCTCTACGGCCTTAAAAACTGCGATACGTGCAAGAAAGCCATGAAAGCTCTCGATGCGGCGGGGGAGAACGTCGAGTTTCATGACGTGCGCGCCGACGGCGTCACCAAAACGCAGATTGGAAAATGGGCGAAAGCGACCGGCTGGGAAAAACTTCTCAACAAATCTTCTACCACCTGGCGTGGTCTTGCCGACGCTGAAAAAGACGGCGTCACGGAGAAAAAGGCGCTCGCCCTCATGGCGGAGCATCCGACTCTGATCAAGAGGCCGGTGATCGAGAACGGACCAACGCAAGTTTTCGTCGGCTGGTCGAAAGACGTTCAGGAACAGCTTCTTTAAGCCTGGGTAGGGACCGCTCAATTCACTTCCGGCAGCGCGGCGCGGCAGTCCGATGCGCATTCGCGGCACATTTTCGCGCAGCGTTTGCAATGGAGATTGTCATGCTTCTCGCACTCTTCCGCACACACATCACACGCCATAATGCAGGCCTGAAGCTGTGCGCGCAGCACGACGACATTCTGCGCCGTTCGCCGCAAGCCTGTTTTGGCTGTAGCTTCACAGATATCCGCACAATCGAGGCAATTGCGGATACACTGACGCATACCTTTAGTTGTGCTCTCGGCGATGCACGCGTCGGCGCATGAGGCGCAGATCTCTGCACAATACATAGCGTGACGCACGGCGACACCCAGTTCTTCAGTAAAATCGTCACCTACCTGGGGATGATCCTTGATCATTTCCAATACGTGCATGACGCCGCCTCCTTTGACCTTTATTTTATCTGGTCTTAGGAAACACAAGGAGGGGATAAGCGTTCCACGCGCCCCGCTTGTTAGGGGCAGCCCATGGTCAAATCGCTGGAAATCCTTGTAGACGCTGACGCGTGCCCCGTTAAGGAAGAGATTTACAAGGTCGCCTTCCGACATGAAATTCCTGTCACAGTCGTCGCCAATGCGCCAATCCGCATTCCCCGCCACGAGTTGATCACCCGCGTTACCGTCAACGACCACTACGATGCAGCGGACGATTATGTAGCCGAGCACGCGCATTCCCGCGCCATCGTCATCACCGCTGACATCCTGCTCGCCGAGCGTTGTCTGAAAGCGGACGCTGTGGTCATCAGCCCCAAGGGTGAGCCTTTCACCAAGGATTCGATTGGCGGGGCGATCGCGGCCCGCGCCTTGATGGCGGATTTGCGCGCCGGGGCGGAAGGGGCTGCTGGCGGCCCTGCGCCTTTTCAAAAGGCCGACCGTTCACGCTTTCTCCAGGCGCTCGACGAAACCATTGTACGCTTGAAACGCGCGGGTTAAGTCCCTCCAAAAGGAGACACCCCATGACCAGCGAAAAGAAAAACCGCCCCGCCTTCGCCACCCGCGTCATTCACGCCGGGCAGGAGCACGACCCGACGACCGGCGCGGTGATGCAGCCGATTTACCAGACCTCCACCTACGCCCAGGAAAGCCCGGGCGTGCATAAGGGCTTCGTCTACGCCCGGGGCGCGAACCCCACGCGCTTCGCCTATGAGCGCTGCATCGCCGATCTGGAAAATGGCGCGCGCGGCTTCGCCTTCGCCTCCGGCATGGCGGCGATCTCCACCATGCTGGAGCTATTCCCAGCAGGCTCGCACATAATCGCGATGGATGATGTTTACGGCGGTACGTTTCGCTTATTCGAACGCGTGCGGCGCACATCGGCGAATTTATCTTTCACCTATGTCGATCTGACGGATCCCAAAAAATTCGAAGAGGCGATTACGCCGCAAACGAAACTCGTCTGGCTTGAGACACCGACAAACCCGCTTTTGAAAATCGTCGATATCGAAGCTATCGCCAAGATTGCAAAAAAGCATGGCGTGACCGTGGGGTGTGATAACACGTTTGCCTCGCCCTATTGCCAGCGCCCGCTCGATCACGGCGCCGACATTGTTATGCATTCGGCGACGAAATATATCGGCGGTCATTCCGACGTGATTGGCGGCGTTCTTGTCGTCAACGATGCGGCGCTCGCCGACCGTATCGCTTTCCTGCAAAACTCCGTAGGCGGCATTCAGGGGCCGTTCGATTCGTTTCTGGCCCTGCGCGGTCTTAAAACCCTGGCTCTGCGCCTTGAACGCTCCACTTCCAACGCCATGGCCCTCGCCGAATGGCTGGAGGCGCATCCTGTAATCGACCGTGTCACTTATCCCGGTCTTAAATCTCACCCTGGCCACGAAATCGCCAAGCGCCAGATGGACGCTTTTGGCGGCATGGTCACGATCTTCGTGAAAGGGGGCCTCGATGCGGCCAAGACCATGCTGGAGCGGGTGGAGCTCTTCACCCTCGCGGAAAGCCTCGGCGGCGTTGAAAGCCTCGTCGAACATCCGGGCATCATGACCCACGCGTCCATCCCGCCTGAACGCCGCGCGGAAATGGGTCTCGATGATTCTCTTGTCCGGCTTTCCATTGGCGTCGAGGATGTCAGCGATCTTCGCGCCGATCTCGATCAGGCGTTGAAAGCCTTGTGATCTAGCAAACATCCTTAATTTGTTTTTCGTCCAGTGACATGGCCGCAATGCTTGCTAGAGTGTCGAGCCTTTGCCTGCAGCGCGGCCTGACGGCCCGAAAGGATGTTCATGGCCGACGACGCCCCTTCCTTTGCCGAGCGCATCGATAACACCCTGACGCCGTTCAGCGACTTTGTATCGTCGGTCATTTTTTACTCTGTCGACTTTTTTGGCGTGTCGCTGCCCCTGGTTGTTATCTGGTTGATGGCCGCTGCGGTGATCCTCACCTTCTCGCTTGGTTTCATCAATCTGCGCGGCTTTCGTCACGCCTGGTCGCTCGTGCTCAATCCTCATGACCAGCAAGGCGCCCATGGCGAGATATCCCATTTTCAGGCGCTATCCTCCGCGCTCTCGGGCACAGTCGGCCTTGGCAATATCGCTTCGGTGCCTGTCGCCATCGCCATTGGCGGGCCGGGCGCCGTTTTCTGGATGGTGGTCGCCGGCTTTTTCGGCATGTCGTCCAAGTTCGCTGAATGCGCCCTCGCCGTGAAATATCGCCGGGTTCGGCCTGACGGTACGACGCTGGGCGGGCCCATGTATTATATCGAGGAAGTTTTCCGCCGCCTCGGCATGAAGACCGTCGGCAAAGCGGCGGCGATTTTTTTCGCAGTCATGGCCATCGGCGGATCGATCAGCGTTCTTCAGGTGAACCAGTCACACGCCCAATTCGCGAACGTCACGGGGCTGTCTATTCCGGTCACCTTCGGCGTCATTATGGCGGCGGGCGTCGCCTATGTCGTGCTGGGCGGCATCAAGCGCATCGGCAAGGTCACCGGTCTACTCGTGCCGCTCATGGGCGCCGTTTATCTCAGCGCCGGGCTGGTCATCATCTTCATGAACATCGATCAAGTGCCGGCCGCTTTCGAAACCATTTTCAAAAGCGCTTTCGGGTTGGACGCAGCAGGCGGCGGGCTTGTCGGGGCGCTGATCAACGGCATCCGCCGCGCGACCTATTCCAACGAAGCCGGCGTCGGCTCCGCGGCCATCGCGCACTCGGCCGTCAAAACCAACGAACCCCTGACTGAGGGTTATGTGGCGCTGCTGGAACCGTTCATCGACACCATTGTCGTCTGTATGATCACCGCCCTCGTCGTGATCGTCACAGGCGCCTATGAGCCTTATCTTTATGGAGAAAACGTCGTCGGGATCGAGATCACTTCGGCGGCTTATGAAAGCGCCTTTACGTGGTTTCCCTATATCCTCCTTGTCGCGTCGGTCCTGTTCGCCTTCACGACGCTGGTCAGTTGGGCGTTTTACGGCGCGCAGGCCGCGGCCTATCTCTTCGGCGACACGAAGAAAGTGGACGTCCTGTTCAAACTGTCGCTCTGCGTCGCCCTCTCCACTGGCGCCGCCGTGTCGCTGTCGTCGATCATCGACTTCATTGATTCGATGCTCTTCGGCATGTGCATCCCGAACATCATCGCGCTCTATCTGCTTCTGCCGGAGCTGAAACGCGATGTAAAAACCTACAAGGCGAAATTTGGAGTTTAGGCCGAGTTATTATTGAGCTCTTGGATGCGCCTTGTCGAAAACCTTCAACAGGTTTTCCTTGTCGATCTTCGTATAACGCTGGGTCGCGGCCAGAGACGAATGACCGAGCAATTCCTGAATGGCGCGTAAATCGCCGCCTGCGGACAATAGATGCGTAGCAAAACCGTGGCGCAGGGCGTGCGGCGTTGCAGAATCAGGCAAGCCTAACGCAACCCGCAGTTTCGCCATGGTGCGCTGGGCGAGCGTCGCCGAGAACGGCTTGCCGCGCGTCGAAAAGAACAGGGGATCGTCCACCTCGCCCCCATAAGGACAAAGCTTTTGATACGCCTCCACGGCATCGCGCGCCGCAGGCACCACGGGAATGAGCCGGGTCTTGGCGCCCTTCCCCTTGATACGCAGCGTGTCGCTCAATGGCGCATCGGACCACCGCAGGGAAAGCGCCTCGGATATCCTCAAGCCCACACCGTAAAGCAACGTGATCAGCGCAGCGTCACGCGCCTGCTCCCAGTTTTCCTTGCGCGTTGATGTTTTCATCGTCGCCGCTGCTTCGATCAGCGCTTCAGCGTCAGCCTCAGTTACCGGGCGCGGCAGGCGTTCTTTCGCTTTCGGGCCCCGCATGACGGCGATAGCGTCATTTTCCACATCGGCGCGGCGGCCCAGAAATTTGTAAAATGTCTTCAGCGCCGAAAGCTCAAGCTTGAGCGAGGGCGGCCCCAGCCCCTCATTCCGGCGCTGGGCGAGATAGGCGCGGAAGTCCTTGGTCTCCAGGCGCGACAAATCATTGAGCGACGCCGGGCTGCCGAGGTGACCGGCCAGGAACAGCTCAAAGCGCGACAGCGTCGCTGCATAATTGCGGAGCGTGTAGGCGCTGGCGCGCTTTTCGGATTTCAGATAGCGCTCGAACGCGCCACGCCAGTGGGCGAGCGAAGTTTCGCTATGAATTTCCGTTTGCGCCATGGCCCTAGAACGCCGCGGCGAAGGTTAAAAAAGTCTTTACGCAGCCGCGAGCGCGGCAAGATCGGCTCGGAGTTCGGCAATCCCGTCGCCCTTTTCGGACGATGTCGCCCGTACAAACGGATGCGCCGCGGGCCGCCGGCCGATCTGCTTCGCCGTCGCCTCGATGAGTTTTTCCAGCGCAGTCGGTTTGATTTTGTCAGTTTTGGTGAGGACGATCTGATAATTCACCGCCGCCTCGTCGAGAAGGTCCATCACCTCGACATCAACGGCTTTCAATCCGTGACGCGAGTCCACAAGAACGCAAACACGGCGCAACACCGAGCGGCCCCGCAAAAAATCCCGCGTCAGCGCTGTCCATTGCTCCACATCCTTGCGCGGCGCTTTCGCATAGCCATAGCCCGGCAGATCAACGAGACGCAGCGCGCCTTCAAGGTCGAAATAGTTGATCTCCCGGGTCCGCCCCGGCGTGTTCGATGCGCGGGCGAGCCCGTTCTGTCCCACAAGCGCATTCAGCAAAGTCGACTTGCCCACATTGGAACGGCCCGCAAAAGCGACTTCCGCAGGACCTTCGTCAGGCAGTGTTTCCAGCGACGTAACGCCGAGCATGAAATCAGCGCGCTTGGCGAACATCAGCCGCCCCGCCTCGATCTCCGCCGGTGAAAACACGTCAGGCGTCGTCACTTGGCGTCACTTGGGGCGTCAGCCTTCTTGGCCCAGGGCAGATTGAGCCTTTGGCCGAGTTCTACTTTAACGCCGTTCTTTTTCATGATGTACCATTGCTGGAGGATGCCGAGCGTCGTGTTCCAGAACCAGTAAAGCACGAGACCGGCTGCAAACGGCGCGAAGATGAAGACAAAAACGAAGGGCATGAAAGCGAAGACCTGCGCCTGAACCGGATCGGCCGGCGGCGGATTCAGCTTGGTCTGGAACCACATGGCGACGCCCATCAGCAATGGCAAAAATCCAATACCCAAAAGGCCACCGATCATTGGCAGCGCCGTCGGATCAAAAGGCAACAACCCAAATAGATTGAAAACTGTTGTGGGATCCGGCGCCGAGAGATCCTGAATATAGAGAAACGGTTGATGACGAAGCTCGATAGTGACGAACAGCGTTTTATAAAGCGCATAGAAAATCGGCATCTGCAACAGAATTGGAAAACAACCCGCCAGCGGATTCATCTTTTCCTTCTTGTAAAGCGCCATCATCTCCTGCTGCAGCTTCATCTTGTCGTCAGTGTAGCGCTCCTGAAGCTTCTTGATCTCCGGCTGCAGCTTTTTCATTTTTGACATAGACTCATAACCTTTGTTCGCAATCGGGAACAAAATGAGCTTGATGATCAATGTCAGAAGAAGAATGGCGATGCCGAAATTACCAAGCGTATCGCCAAAAAAGTTGAGCGTGTAGAAAATCGGTCGCGTCAAAAAGAACAGATGGCCCCAGTCGACGGCCTTGTCGAAATCATAAACGCCAAGCCCGCCATCTTCCGGCTGCGCCTCATAGGACTGCAACAGGTCCACATCCTTCGGCCCGCCAAACATATAGGACTGCAATGTCGTCGACCCGCCCGGCGCCAGCGCCATATTGGGCATGGCGTAAAAGGCTTCAAAGATCGGCTTGTCCGTGGTGCCGCGATTGGCGAGCGTCGCTTCAATCTCGGCGTCCGCCGGCGGGATGGATGCGGCAAGCCAGAATTTATTGGTGATTCCGAGCCAACCGCCGACGCCGGTTTCTTCAACCTTAGCATCCTTGTTCTTTTTAAGCTTATTGTATTTGCGCTCGTAAAGTTTGTTCCCGACGATGCCAAGCGGCCCTTCCTGCAAGATCATGAAGTTGCGGTAGTATTCCGGTGTGTTGCGCTGGGTCACCGTTGCATAGGGGCGTATATTCTTCGTTTCGCCCGAATTGTTCGTGACGGTCTGTTTCACCGTGAACATGTATTTGTCGTCGACGGAGATCGTTTTTTCGTAAGTCAGGCCGCCGCCTGATCGCGTCAGCGTCACTGGTGTCTGCGGCGTCAGGGTAGACCCCTCGGCAACAGTCCACTGCGCGCCAGCCGCAGTATTGGCGCCGACCGCCCAGCCCTGTTGCATGAAATGACCGTGCTCTGTTTCCGCGGGACTTAAGAGCCGGATTGGCGGGCTGTCGTCATCAAGCCCTTCGCGATATTGCAGAAGAAGAAGATCGTCGAAGCGGCCGCCTTTCAAATTGATGGATCCTTGCAAGGTCGGCGTCTTGATCGGCACGCGCGCGGTCGATTTAGCGATGGCGTCTTCGACAGTCAGCGCAGCCTCAGCGCCGGCAAGACCGCCGATATCCGGGTCCATATCCTGCGCTGCTTCCACCTGCTGCTCCGCGGCGACCTGGGCGGCGCGGGCCGCTTCCTGCTGCGCCTCACGCTGGGGGCCGAGCACCATAAAATCCCAGACGAGAAACACGCCGAAGGAAAGGACGATCGCCAAGATCAAATTGCGGTCCATGAAAAATCCCGATGAATGCTGGAAACGGCGCGAGCCGGGCCCGCTTCGATCCGTTCTATGTAGGGTTGCGGTTGAGCCTTAAAAGGGCGCGCTTCATATCGTCAAGCAGCGCTTCGTAATTGCGGTCATAGGCCGCTTTTCGGGCGACGAGAACATAGTCTGTCCCGGGTGACGCCTGATCGGGGAAAATCTCACGCGCCGCAGCCCGGAGGCGACGCCGGATACGGTTGCGGATAACCGCATTTCCAAGCTTTTTGGTGACGGTGAGCCCCAGCCGGGCCGCAGGCCCGTTTTCCCGGTTTTCCCGAGCCAGCATCAAAAAAGAGGCGCTGTGCGCCTTATCAGCTCCGCGCATCGCCAAAAAGTCCCGACGTTTTTTGATGACGCCCATTGGGGTCCTCGCGTGGGCGACGCTAGAGCCTTGATCTGGTTTGGTTTTCTGCGCCAGAGCTTATGCGGCCAAACTAGGCCGAGAGGCGCTTGCGGCCCTTGGCGCGGCGCGAGGCCAGCACTTTCTGGCCGCCTTTGGTCGCTTTGCGCGCGCGAAAGCCGTGACGGCGCTTGCGCTTAAGCCGGCTCGGTTGATAGGTCCGTTTCATCGTTCGATCCTCAAAGACGGGTGGAATCGCGGCGCGCGCCGCCAATTCAGCAGTCAAACAAGAGGCGGGGGAATAGACCGGCGGCGGCGCGTCGTCAACACCGGGAACCGCGGAATCCGCCGAGTTTCCACTGATTTCATCAAATCCGTCTCACGAAGACCATCTTCGCGCGCTTGTGACCTGTCGGGGGCGAAGCGTGACATGAATCCCCACCCTTTCCCGCTAGAAAGCGAACGGTGGGAACCAATCCCCAATATTGGCAAGCCCCGCTATAGTCGTCCCGATTCCCGAAAGGCTGATTCCTTGTCCGACGCTTCTTCCTCCGCCAAAAGCCCGCTTCACCGTCTCCTCCCCCTTGTGATTATCGGGGCGGCGCTGGCCGGTTTCTTCGCCCTCGGGCTGCACCGCTATTTCACACTCGACGCGCTACGGGACAATCGAGAGGCCCTGCAAGCCTGGGTGGCGGCGGACCCATTGCGCGCTATGGCGCTGTTTACAGCCGTTTACGCGGCGGCGGTGGCGATCTCTTTTCCGGGCGCCAGCATTCTTACGATCTTCGGCGGCTATTTGTTCGGCCTTTGGACCGGAACGCCGCTGATCGTCGTTGCGGCGACCATTGGCGCCACTGTCATCTTTCTTGCGGCGAAAACAGCGCTAGGCGACATCTTATCGAAACGCGCCGGCGCATTCGCCAAACGCATGGAGGAAGGATTTCGCAAAGGCGAGCTTTCCTACATGTTCATCCTGCGGCTTGCGCCGGTATTTCCATTCTGGGCGGTGAATATCGCCGCCGGCCTCATGGGCGTTTCAATGCGCAATTTTTTGATCGGCACATTCTTCGGCATTATTCCGGGCTCCTTTGTTTACGCCAGCATCGGCGCGGCGGCGGGCGCCGCATTTGACGCCGGTGAAGACATTTCTCTTGCCGGCGTTCTCCTGAAGCCGGAAACGCTGACACCGATCATCGGATTGATTGTGCTCGCGCTGATCCCTGTTTTCCTGAAGCGCAAAGCGTCGCCGGAGACGCAATAATCATGGCGCAGACAATCAAAGCCGATCTTTGCATAATCGGCGCGGGCTCCGGCGGACTGTCCGTCGCCGCCGGCGCCGCCATGCTTGGACGCAAGGTCGTTCTCATTGAAAAAGGCGAGATGGGCGGGGACTGCCTCAATACAGGTTGCGTGCCCTCAAAGGCGCTCATCGCCGCAGCGGCGCGCGCGCAGGAAATGCGCGAGGCGGAGAAATTCGGCGTCGCCAGCGTTGAACCGAATATCGATTTCGCCGCGGTTATGGATCATGTGCATGGCGTCATCGAAACCATCGCGCCCATCGACAGCCAGGAGCGGTTCGAGGGACTTGGCGTCACCGTGATCCGCGAGCATGGGACGTTCACCGGGCCGCGTGAGATCAAGGCCGGCGACACTATTGTCAAAGCAAAACATTTCGTCATTGCGACCGGGTCGACGCCTTTCGTTCCTCCCATTCCCGGCCTTGATGATGTTCCTTATTTCACGAATGAAACGCTATTCGACAATCGCGTGCTCCCCGACCATCTCATCATCATCGGCGGCGGGCCTATAGGGATCGAAATGGCGCAGGCGCATCGCCGGCTCGGCGCCAAAGTGACCGTCATCGAAGGCGGTAAGATCCTGGGCCGCGATGACCCGGAGCTTGCAGACATCGTTCGCGAACGCCTCGTCAAGGAAGGTATCGATATCGTCGAGGGCGGGAATGCAGAGCGCGTGGAGAAAACCTTAAACGGCGTTCGCGTAACGGTCGGCGCGCGCGCTATCGAAGGCTCGCATCTTCTCATCGCGGTCGGTCGCAAGCCAGCAGTGGACGGCCTCAATCTCAAAGCAGCTAGTGTCGAGTATGATAAGAAGGGGCTGAAAACCGACAGCCGCCTGCGCACCACCAATAAGCGCATTTACGCGGCGGGCGACGTCGCCGGCGGGCGGCAATTCACCCATGTAGCCGGCTATCACGCCTCTGTGCTTGTGCGGAATATTCTTTTCAAGGCGCCGTCGAAAAACAATGAAGATCTGGCGCCGCACGTCACCTACTGCGACCCGGAGCTGGCGCAAGTTGGCCTTACGGAACGCCAGGCGCGCGAGCGCCACGGTGAGATAAAAATCGTGCGATGGCCGTTTTCACAAAATGACCGAGCAGAAGCCGAGCGCAACACGGAAGGCCTGGTGAAAGTCGTCACCGATAAGAAAGGTCATATCCTCGGCGCGGGGATTGTCGGACGCGGGGCCGGCGATTTGCTGCAGCCATGGGTGCTGGCGCTCTCATCGAAACTCAAAATCCGCGCCTTTACGGATATGATTGCGCCCTATCCCACCCGAAGCGAGGCGAGCAAGCGCGCCGCTGGCGCATGGTACTCTGATACGCTCTTTTCAGACCGCACTAAGGTTTTGATCCGTCTCTTGTCCGTTTTCGACTAGGCCGCCATGAAAACCGCTTTCACCAAACGGTCTCTATCGACCAAGCTCCTCTTCCTGACGATCATCTTTGTGTTCGTCGCGGAATTTGTTGTGCTGGTGCCTTCTATTGCGAAACAACGCCGGGACTGGTTCATGATCCGGTTCGAAGAAGCCTATCTGGCCAGTCTTGCGCTTGAGGGCCCACGCGAAGGCGCGGCTGATGAAATGCTTGTGCGCCAGCTTTTTTCCACTGCGAATATTCTCGGCGTCACCATCAATAGCGATGACATGCGCATGCTGATCCTGGCGCCCGAGATCAACCCCCATGGCGCGCCCAACATGCTGCGTGTGGATCTTACGCAGGAAAACGAAATGGATTTGATCGCAAACGCCTGGGGGACGTTTTTCTCAAGCGGCGATCATCTCATTCAGGCGACTGGAGAGCCGCAATTCGCAACAGATCAAACCGTCGACATCATCGTCTCGCAAAAGGCGCTGCGCGAGGACCTTTACGCCTATGCGCGCAACATTTTTCTGCTCTCGCTGGTGATCTCCACCTTAACAGCAGGCCTGGTTTTTTGGTCGCTCAACCGCATGATCGTGCGGCCTGTGAAGCGGCTGACGGAAAACATCACCGCCTTTGACGCCGATCCGGAAAATGCCCTTGGCATCTTGAAGCCTTCCGGCCGCAAAGATGAAATCGGCGTTGCGGAAGAAAGCCTTGCCGCCATGGAGAAAAGCGTGCGCGACCTTCTGGGCGAACGGCGGCGCCTCGCCGCCCTCGGCGCAGGCATTTCAAAAATCAGCCACGACCTTCGCAATATCCTCGCGTCAGCGCAGCTCATGTCCGACCGGCTGGCGAAGTCAGACGACCCGAGCGTCAGAAAGCTTTCGCCGCGTCTTATTTCCGCACTCGACCGCGCCATCGCCTTAAGCCGCGATACACTGACCTTTGGCCGCATGGAATCACGGCTTCTCAGCAAAGCGCCATTCTCCCTGCACGACCTGATCGATGAAGTGCTCGACGACACCGCCGCCATGGGTGTGACAGCGATCAACAAGGCGCCGGAAAACCTGTCGATCGCCGCCGATCGCACGCAGCTCTATCGCGCTCTCTTTAACCTCGTGCGCAACGCCGTTGATGCGATGATGGAAATTGAAAACGCCGAAGGCCACACCGTCGCTGTCGACGCGCATGTCAAAAATGGCGCGGTCGCGATTGCGATCGCCGATAGCGGACCGGGTCTTCCCGACCACGCCAAGACCGATCTTTTTGAGCCGTTCAAAGGATCGCAAAAGCCCGGCGGTTCCGGCCTTGGCGTCGCCATCGCGTCGGAAATCGCCCGCGCCCATGGCGGATCACTGATCCTCGAAAAAAGCGACTCAACGGGCGCAACCTTCCGCATCACCCTGCCCGGCGCGGCGCAATAGCGCTATTGCGCTTCGACTCCACCAGTGAGCCAGACGCCTTCGCGCCGCGGGTCGGCGCCGCCCTCAAAAGAGCCATCAGGCAAGCGCTTGAAAGCATGCACACCGCTGTTGAGATCGC
>JAUIEG010000677.1 GCA_030428745.1 Alphaproteobacteria bacterium | reverse complement strand
TCGACACCGCGGAAATGTACACCGTGCCGCCAAAGCCGGAAACGCAGGGCGAGTCCGAACGTATTGTCGGGCGCTGGGCCGCATCCCGCAAAGCGCGGGACAAGATCGTTCTCGCCACTAAAGTCGCCGGCCGCTCTCCCGCCGCCTATATGCGCCCCGAGGGTGGGGAGACGCGCCTCACGCCCGCGCAGATCCGTTTCGCTGTAGAGCGCAGCCTAAAAAATCTGCAGACGGATTATATCGACCTCTATCAGTTGCACTGGCCCGACCGTCAGATCCCTCTCTTCGGCGGCGCCCGCACCGGCTATGCGCATTACGAAGACAAAGGCGTTCCCATTGAGGAAACCCTCGCGGCGCTTGGCGATCTCGTGAAGGAGGGAAAAGTGCGTCATGTGGGGCTTTCCAATGAAACGCCTTACGGCGTCATGGAGTTTTTGAACGCATCGCGCGATCAGGATTTGCCGCGCGTCGCCTCTATCCAGAACGCCTATAATCTGCTGAACCGGTCTTTCGAAATGGGCCTTGCGGAAATCGCTATGGAAGAACAGGTTGGCCTCCTTGCCTATTCGCCCATCGGCCAAGGCGCCCTCACCGGAAAATATCTCGATGGCGGCAATCCGCCGGGCTCACGCAAAGCGCTGTATGATCGTTTGCAGCGTTATGAAACGCCCATGGCGGATGAGGCGGTGCGCGACTATCTGGCGCTCGCAAAACAATTCGACGCCGATCCCGCCGCCTTCGCCATGCAGTTCGTAACGACGCGGCCTTTCGTGACGTCGAATACTTTTGGCGCGCGCAACATGGATCAGCTCGAGGTGATTTTCACGTCGCTCGATCTCACCTGGACCGATGACATGGAAAAGGCCGTGAACGAAGTGCACGGGCGCATCCAGAATCCGTGCCCTTAGGCGCTAGACTTCGACCGCACCAAGCCCGCGCCTGCGCGCCGCCGCAATCACCGTATTACGCAACAGGCAGGCGATGGTCATGGGGCCGACGCCGCCCGGCACCGGCGTGATTGCCCCAGCGACATCCACCGCCGCATCATAGTCGACATCGCCGACGAGGCGCGTCTTGCCGCCTTCCTCGATACGATTGATCCCGACATCGATGACGATGGCGCCCTTTTTCACCCAATCGCCTTTAATGAGGCGCGGAATGCCCACCGCCGCGCAGAGAATATCCGCTTCGCGGCAAACGGCGGCGAGGTCTTTTGTGCGCGAATGGGCCATGGTGACGGTGCAGTTTTCCGCAAGCAGCAGCATGGCCAGCGGTTTGCCCACCAGAATAGAGCGACCGACAACCACGGCGTTAAGGCCGGCCAGATTTTCCGTCACTGTTTTTGCGAGAATGACCGAGCCCTGCGGCGTACACGGAACAAGCCCTTCCTTGCCGAGGATCAGCCGCCCGGCATTCACTTCGGTCAGGCCGTCCACATCCTTGTCGGGGTGGATTTCATTGATCACGCGGTCGGAAGAAATATGGTCCGGCAGCGGCAACTGAACAAGAATGCCGTCCACCGCCTCGTCGTCATTGAGCTTTTGGACCAGCGCGACAACTTCATCTTCGCTCGTATTTTCAGGAAGCTTGTGTTCGATAGAACGCATGCCGGATTTTTCCGTCGCGACATGCTTGTTGCGCACATAGACCTGGCTTGCGGGGTCCTCCCCAACCAGCACCACGGCAAGCGCCGGTTGAAGGTCATGCTTCGCCTTGATGTCCGCGACCGCGCCTGCAACTGTTTCGCGCACGCTTGCCGCGATGGCTTTTCCATCAATGATCGTCGTCATGTTTCCTCACTACTTTTACTTACCACCCTCACCGGCGAGCTTTTCCAGAACGGCCGCGAGCGCTTCTTTTTCGGCTGTTATATCAACCGTTTTCAAGCGCGATGTTTCACCGGCGGCAATCAAGAACGCTGATTTCGGCAAGCCAAGGGCCTTGGTTAGCAGTTTGACGATCGCCGCATTCGCCTTGCCTTTGTCCGGCGGCGCCGAGACTTTCACTGCAAGGCGCGTTTCACCGTCGACCCCGCGCCACAGTCCCGCGATCATATTCGCTTTGGCGCCGGGGCTTGCGCGGATAAACAGCCGTGCACCCGCTTCCGTCAGTTCGAAGAAGTCAGATCTCGCGCTCACCTTGAGCGCGTTATTTC
>JAUIEG010000032.1 GCA_030428745.1 Alphaproteobacteria bacterium | reverse complement strand
CAGAGATTTTTGCCGCCGATCCGCGATTTGCGAACCCGCAAGGCATCGCCCTCGATGAAAAAGCGGGCAAGCTCTATATGGCCGACTACCTCACCGGGCTTTTCGTCATTGACGTTGAAACAGGCGAAGCGACACCGCTTAAAAATGAGGCGGACGCCTGGCTGGGCGGTATTGACGGGCTCTATCTTCATAAGGACGGGTTAATCGGCATTCAGAACGGATCGACCCCGCAGCGCATCGTCTATATGGGCCTCAATGACGACAAGACCGCCATCACCAGCTTCATCACCATGCACCGCTCCCTGGAGGGCTGGAACGAGCCAACCCATGGCGCGGTCATCGGAACGGACTTCCACTATATCGCCACGTCCAACTGGCCATCCTATAACGACGATGGGACGGTGAAGGAGAAACCGGCGCTTCAGCCTCTTCGCATCATGACCTTGCCGCTTGAATCGAAGTAGCATCAGCGGCGTAGCAACAGGGCGCGCCCGTGATCTCCATATCCGCAGGAAAGATGAAGGCCGTTCTGGCGCCGGCGCTTGGCGGCGCCGTCATGTCGCTGTCTTTTGACGGCAATAACATCTTTCGCCCGGCCAGTTCACGCGGCGCCGTCGCCGCCGACCCGCGCGAAGCGGCCTGCTACCCTTGCGTCCCGTGGTTCAGCCGGCTCCATGGCGGACTCGATTTCGAAGGCCGGCATTACGATCTGAAGCCGACCCTGCCCGCTTGCGATCCGGAGCATGCGCTTCATGGCCATGGCTGGGTTCATCCGTGGACAGTAACGGAACAAAACGAAGACCGTCTCGCCTGCCGCTTCGATCATGCGCCAGGACCAGGCCTTTTCCCGTTCCGCTTTTTTGCGACGCAGACGTTTTCTGTTTCACCGGATGCGTTCCAGATCATTTTATCGGTCATCAATAATGGCGACGTCCCTATGCCAGCCGGACTGGGCCTGCACCCATTCTTTCCCAACACAAAAACAACCGAGCTAAATTTCACGGAATATTTTGGCCAACCAAAGCTTCCTTCAGCCCTGACGCCGCCGGAAAAATTCGACCACCGCGGGCCGATCACCGATGATCCTGTCGACTACACCGTCAAACGCTGGGATGGAACGGCGGAAATCGTACATGACGGCATGAAGATCGCCATGCACAGCAACGCGCCTATCCTTCATCTCTATTCGCCGGAAGAAGCCGATTTTTTTTGCGCCGAACCGGTCAGCCATCGGCCCGGATATTTCGGCCAAGACATCCTTGCGCCCCAGGAAAGCATGGAAATTATGCTGTCATTAGAAATTAAAATGCAGGCGGGCTGAACAAGACTAATTTGGGTTAACCCTGTTTGCATTTGATAAAACTCATTGATCATATTTCTTGCGGCGCAGGCGCGGTTCCAGCTTTTTTTCAGCGTCTCAGGCCGGGCGTGAATTAAGACTCCATACACACTTATCTGTAAAATTTGAACTTTATGAGGGAGGCCGCGTTTCCGGCCTAAATAACAATGCGTGTACATAGTCTTTATACAGACCGATCCGGGTCTACGGCAATCGAATACGCCCTGATTGCCGCACTGATTGCGGTCTCGATCTACGCAGCGCTCGAAGTGACGGGTGAAAGCACAAAATCAAAGTTCCTGAGCGTCGAATCCTCGCTTCTCAACGAAGATGACAGCGCGGGCAACACAGGCGGCTCTGGCGGCGGCGGTTCCGGCGGCGGAGGCGGCTCTCCGTCCAGCAATGGCGGCGCATACGCTGGCGGCGGCGGAGGCGGCGGCTCGCCATCTTCACCCGGCGGCGTCGGCGGAAATGCAGGCGCTCCATCTGCGCCCGCAGACCCGGCAAATGGACAAACAAACGGCCAGGCTAGTGGCCAGGCTAGTGGACAAACAGGCAATGCCGGCGGCGGCGGCGCTTCTTCCGGCGGCAACGGCGGCGGCAGCGCCTCCGGAGGCGGGTCATCGGGCGGCGGGTCGTTTTCTGTCGGCGGCGGCGTCAGCGCCCCCGGATCGGGCCCAGGCGCAGGCGCACCGGGGCCAACACCCCCCGCAACGCCGATGCCCGGCGTAACCGATCCGATTGTTACAGATCCGGCGACTGGCCCCGCCGTCAATCCGGCGACGCCAGGCAACAACAATGGAAACAGCAACGGCAACAACGGCAATAAGAAAAAGAAGAAGAAAAAGAAGAAGAAACCTTAACGTCGCTGAAACCAACCTAAAAAAACGCCGGGCTCAACACCCGGCGTTTTTTATTGTGACTGTGTTAGCGCCTATTCCATCAAGGCCGGAACGCTGGAGCCGTCGCCGCCGTCTTTCGGCTTGTCGACTTTGTCCGGATCGGGAAGATATTCGAAGGCGAGCTTGGTCGTGTCGTCGGCGTCCAGCAACACGCGAACGATGCCGCCCTCTTTCAGGCTGCCGAAGAGAATTTCGTCAGCGATCGGTTTTTTGACATATTCCTGAATGACGCGCGAAAGCGGACGCGCGCCCATCTCGTCATCGAACCCCCGCTCCGCAAGCCATTGGGTCGCCTCTTCGCTTAGCTCGAAGGTGACGCCGCGATCGGCCAGCTGGGCTTCCAGTTGCAGAACGAATTTCTCGACAATGCGGTTGATGATCGCTTGCGACAGACCCGCAAACTGAATGACCGCATCGAGACGGTTGCGAAACTCCGGCGTGAACATCTTCTTGATGGCCGCTTCGGTTTCGTCGGTCTTCTTGCCGCCCGCAAAGCCGATGGCGAACTTCGCAGCATCCGACGCGCCGGCATTCGTCGTCATGATAATGATGACATTGCGGAAATCGACCTTGCGGCCGTTGGCGTCGGTAAGCTGGCCGTTGTCCATTACCTGCAGGAGAATGTTGAAGATCTCCGGGTGCGCTTTCTCGATCTCGTCGAGCAAAAGAACGCAATGGGGATGCTGGTCGATGGCGTCAGTCAAGAGACCGCCCTGATCGAAGCCAACATAGCCTGGCGGCGCGCCGATTAGGCGCGACACCGTATGGCGTTCCATATATTCCGACATATCGAACCGCACGAGCTCGACGCCCATGACGAGACCGAGCTGTTTGGCGACTTCGGTTTTGCCGACGCCGGTCGGCCCGGCGAAGAGATAGGACCCGATTGGCTTTTCTGGCTCGCGCAGCCCGGCCCGCGCAAGCTTGATCGCAGCGGCGAGCTGATCGATCGCCTCGTCCTGACCGTATACAACGCGGCGCAGATCCTCGCCGAGTTTTTGAAGGCGCTCGGTGTCGGACTTCGACACGGATTTCGGCGGGATGCGCGCCATCTTGGCGACGACTTCCTCGATTTCCGGCTCATCAATAAGTTTGACGCGCTTGTCTTCCGGGAACAGCATCTGCCGCGCGCCAGCCTCGTCAATGACGTCGATGGCTTTGTCGGGCAGTTTGCGGTCGGTCATATATTTGGACGACAGCTCCGCAGCGGCGACGATGGCCTCGTCGGAATATTTAAGCTTGTGATGCTCTTCGAAATAAGGCTTCAGCCCCATCAAAATCTTGATGGTGTCGTCCTTCGACGGCTCGACAACATCAATCTTCTGGAACCGGCGGGCGAGCGCGCGGTCCTTTTCAAAATGCTGACGGTATTCCTTATAAGTGGTCGAGCCCATGCAGCGGAGCGCGCCAGATTGCAACGCAGGCTTCAAAAGGTTCGAGGCGTCCATAGCGCCGCCGGATGTCGCGCCGGCGCCGATCACCGTATGGATTTCATCAATGAAGAGGACCGCGTCCTCATGGTCTTCCAGCTCTTTCAGAACCGCCTTGATGCGTTCTTCAAAATCGCCGCGATAGCGCGTGCCGGCGAGTAAGGCGCCCATATCGAGGGAATAGATTGTCGACTTCGCCAGAACTTCCGGCACGTCCTCATCGACGATCTTGAGCGCCAGGCCCTCGGCGATGGCGGTCTTGCCGACGCCGGGATCGCCCACAAGCAGCGGATTGTTCTTGCGCCGGCGGCACAGAACCTGGATCGAGCGCTCAACTTCGGCGTCGCGGCCGATCAACGGATCGATCTTGCCGGAACGCGCCTTGGCGTTGAGGTCGACGCAATAGGCTTCGAGCGCGCTTTCTTTCTGGCTCTGGCCTGCCTCGGCTTCTTCACTGGCGCCGCGCGGCGCTTTCGGCTGGCTTTCCCCAGGGCGCTTGGCGATGCCATGGGAAATGTAATTCACTGCATCGAAACGGCTCATATCCTGCGCCTGCAGGAAATGCGCAGCATGGGATTCCCGTTCAGCAAAGAGCGCGACAAGCACATTGGCGCCGGTCACTTCCTCGCGGCCTGAGGACTGAACATGAATGACGGCGCGCTGGATCACGCGCTGAAAGCTCGCCGTGGGTTTGGCCTGCTCGCCATTTTCAAGTTTCAGATTGGCGAGCTCATTTTCAATGAATTCGTAAAGCTGACGGCGCAGGAGATCCACATCCACATTGCAGGCCCGCATCACCGCCGCCGCGTCACGATCATCGGTGAGCGCCAGCAGAAGGTGCTCAAGCGTCGCAAGCTCGTGGTCGCGCTCCGTCGCCAGCGCAATCGCGCTGTGCAGACATTCATCAAGGCTCCGGCTGAACGACGCCATAAGGCTTACTCCCGTTCCATAGTACATTGCAGCGGATGCTGATTGCGGCGCGACAGCTCCATCACCTGCGCCACTTTGGTCTCCGCTATTTCATAAGTATATACGCCGCAGACGCCGATGCCTGACTGGTGCACATGCATCATGATGCGCACCGCTTCCTCCGCGTCTTTCTTGAAAACAGCCTGAAGCAGCCAGACGACAAATTCCTGAGGAGTATAGTCGTCATTGAGAAGAAGGACCTTATAAAGCGAAGGCCGCTTCGTTTTGGGCGCGGTCTTGGCGACAACGCCTACACCCTGCCCGGGACCGCCATTGTCGCCGTTCTCATTATCCTGATCGTTTTCGTTCTCTTCGGCCATAGTCGTCGTAGTTTCCTCGCGTCTGCGGTTATTGGCAACAGCCATCGCCGCACCGCACTATTAGATAAGTAGTCCCTTCCAGTTGAAAAGAAGCAAATTTTTCTGCGGACGAGAAAGTTAATGAGGGAAAAACAGGCAAAAAAAAGAGCCCGGCGGTACGCACCGGGCTCTTTCACGCAACAGTGATACGCTGAACTGTTACTGATACCTTACGGACGGAAGGACTGAATCTTCTCAACGAGCGCGGAATAGCGCTCGGTGAGCGGCTCAACCGTGTCTTTCGCAGTAGACGCCCAAATGTCAGCCACCTTGTTGATTTGGCCGAGATTTTTTTCAACGGACGTCTTCATGAAATCGCTGTTGAGCTCCATGGCTTCCTGGAGCGTTTTCGCTGCGGAAGCTGCTTTGGCGGTCGCAACGGTCTCTTCGAAAGCCGATTTGGAGAAGGCAGCGCTTTCCGAGGTCAGCTTTTCCATGCCTTTGGTGAAAGCGCCGGCCGACGCCATCATGGCGTTCAGCGACTCTTTCTGGAAATCGGCGAAAGACGACATGCCTTCCGCAAACTTGTCATAGCCTTCCTTGAAGGAATCCGGGCTGAAAGCTTTCATATCGAACGCATCAGCGGCTGTTTTGGCAGTAGCCATAGTAGTCTCCCTGGCGAATCATTGCTAAGCGCTTGATTCTATTAAGCGTAGGGCGAATACCGCCCTCTTGTGCAGTGCAACATAATGACAGTTGGTGGGCTGGTCAAGGTTTTTGTTGCGTTGCACAATTTATTTCGGCCAGATTCGTAAAACTTTCGTTAACGCTCCGTTTACCGCGTTGCGCAATCATCCGTCTCGTCGCGACACAGGCGGCACGGCGTTTGCTCCACGGCAAGGGACGACTAGGGCGTTCCGGGATCGGGGAGATTTTCGGGCGAATAAACGCTGAATTTTCGGGGGGCGGCGTCTTCCGTATATTGAAAAGCGTGTTGATATGGGCGAGGCTCGTTACATGTTTATGGGGTTGCGTAGCGTATTGATTTGGGGCGCAGCGCTGTTTTTGGCGCTGATGGGAATTTCGCCGGCTGCGGCGAATTCGAAATATGCTGCTTACGTTGTTCACGCGGATTCGGGCGATGTCCTGTTTGACCGCTATTCAACCGCCTATCGCTACCCCGCCTCTTTAACCAAGATGATGACCCTCTACCTCCTGTTCGACGAACTGGAGGCCGGACGGCTCACGCTCGACTCCAAGATCAAGATTTCCGCCCATGCCGCCGGCCAGCCGCCGTCGAAACTGGGCATCACCAGCGGGTCCAGCATCGACGTCGAAACCGCCATCAAAGCCCTTGTGGTGAAATCCGCCAATGATGTCGCCGCCGCCGTCGGAGAAGAAATATCCGGCTCGGAATGGCGCTTCGCGAAGAAAATGACGGCGAAGGCGCGCGAACTCGGCATGAGACAGACCACCTTCCGCAACGCTTCCGGTCTTCCAAACTCCAAGCAGGTGACGACGGCCCGCGATATGGCGACCCTCGGCCAGCGCCTGATGCAGGATCACGAACAGTATTTTCATTATTTCTCGGTCCAGAGTTTCGTCTGGAGCGATCGCACCTACCGCACCCATAATGCGCTGGTGAAAACCTTCGAAGGCGCGGACGGGCTCAAAACCGGCTACACCCGCCGTTCCGGCTTCAATCTCGCCACCTCTGCGACGCGGGACGGCAACCGCCTCATCGGCGTCGTGCTCGGCGGCCGTTCTTCCCGCACCCGCGACGCGCATATGCGCGTGATCCTCGACAACGCTTTTGCGCAAATCGATAAGCGCCCCACCCTGATCGCATCCCTCCACCGGAACACGCCCGCGCCGCGCCTCAAGCCGACGCTCGCCGTCGCCATGGCGGCGAAAGCAGGCGCGCCCACTGTCGCCGCCAATGAAGATATGCGTGCGGAAATCATGACTGCAGCCGCAACGCTCAATGACCCGGACGCGCCTGCCGACAGCATTGGCGCGCTGATCGCGCAAGCAGATCCTCAGGCCGATCCCGACGATTTCAACGAATTCGAGCTGACCCGCCTCGCCTCCCTTTCTACGGAAGGCGGCCCGCTCGGTCAGGGCGACTTTGACGACAATCCGGCCGGCGTTTCATGGGGCGTGCAGATCGGCGCCTATTCCACCAAGGAGATGGCGCAAAAGGAACTGGAAGCGGCGGTCGCCAAATCCGGCATCAAGTCGCCGCAACGGGTTGTCCTGCCGACGCCGATGGATAGCGGGAAAACGCTCTTCCGGGCGCGCATCGTCAAGCTGACGGAAATCGAAGCCGCTGCGACTTGCGAAACCCTGAAAGATAAAAAGCTAACTTGTTTCGTCGTCTCCGACGGCGGCGCAATCGCTGCAAACTAGTCTGCTGCGCTTTGCGTCTGCGCAGCCTGGATTACCGCCTCAATCCCGCGCCAATCGACAATCTTGAAATTCTGCGCTGAGCCCTTCGGCGCGTTAAACCCGTCCTGGGCGATGAACACGCCGACCGGAAACTCTTCGCCGAGACTGGCGGAGACTGCCTCGATGCCGTCGGTTTCTTCAGAGCCGTCAATCGCTTCGCCCGCCCCCACGGAAAACCGCGTCACGAACGCATTGCCGCCTTCACGCCGGTAGACTGCGTAGCTGTTATTGCCCTGCGAGGACGCTAGAAGATACCCCGTCCGCGTCCCGGTCTTGTAAAGCGCCAACCCTTCGACATCCGCCTTGACGCCGCTGGCGCCGGCCACTTCGTCGATCAGCGCCGGCGCGGTGAACGCGGCGCCGTCAAACCCGGATTTCCAGATCCCGCGATTTTCCTCGCCAATATAAAGAACGCCCACATCGTCATCATAGACACACCCCTCAAGCTGGCTTTCCAGCTTCAGCCGCGCGGCTTCTTCTCCGCCGCCAGGCCCAGCAAGGCGGTAGGCGATGAGATCGCCGGTCTTGTAGGCGACAAACGCAAACACGTCGCCGCCCCACGCGCCCATGCAAAGCCCGTAAGGCTCATCGAGCAAGGAAGGGAAAGAACCGGTCTCTGCGACCGCGCCATTTTCGATCACGAAAAGCGTCACCGAATTGTCGGTGCGATTCGAGGCGGCGGCGATATCGCCGGCCCAGCCATCGATCATTACATTCTGGCGCAGATCCACATTGTTAAGTTCGCCCGCAGGGAGGAACTGCTGCACGGCGCCGGCAAGATCGTAAACATACAGCCCGGCCCGCTTGTCAGTACCGAGAATGCGGCTCGCCGACGGATCATCGGCATTCACCCAGATCGCCGGGTCGTCCGCCGCATCGTCAGACGACTTCACCGGCGCGGTCTCGTGGAGAGCGAAAACTAAAGGCGTTTGCGGCCCGGACGCACAGGCGGCGGCGAAAACAACGAAGGGCAGGCAAGCGGCGATTCTCATTAGTGACCTTTCAAAAAGAAACGGCGGCGGACCTTATACGCGGCCGCCGCCGCTGCTCAACACTTCCTCTTTCGCGGGGGACTAATCAGCGAAACGCAGAGGAATCTTTGGGACTTACCTTAATACTTGAACGACACGCCGAACTTCGCCGACCAGCCATATTCCTCATACTGGGAATTCAGATCGCCCAAGCCAGTACGAACGAAAGCAACGAAAGGCTCGTTATTGACGTTCTTGAACTCGGCGAAAAGACGGAACTGATCTGTAACCCGGTATTTCGCCGAAATATCAATCTGCAGGTGATCATCGACAATACGGTCAATATCATCCCCATTCTCATCTTCGGCGACGGAAAGGTCGTCAAGATACTCGTCGCGATAGGTGGCGGCGACACGGAGATCGATCGGACCTTTTTCATAACCGACGATGCCGGTCGCCACATTTTTCGACTGCCCAGGAATGGTGATCTCACGACCGTCAGCGAGAGTCGCCTCACTGTCGATGTAAGTGTAGTTAGCCCCGACAATAAGACCGTCCAGCAGGCCCGGCAGGAAGTCGAGCGGCTGCTGGTAATTCAGCTCAACGCCAAACAGCGATGCGTCCGGCACATTGATAAAAGTTTTGACTTCATCGAAGTCAACGCCGAAGAAATCGCCGCTCTCCTGAGTGGTGGCGATAAGGTCAGAAATGTCCTTGTAGAACACGCCGGCTGACAGGATCGATTTGTTGCCCGGATACCATTCCAACGAGGCGTCAAAATTGTGCGCCTGCTGCCGCTTCAGCAACGGGTTTCCGGCTTCACCTTCAACATCATTGTCCTCATTTTGTTCAACAAGGATGCGCGGGGCCGCCTGTTCAAGATTCGGACGAACGATTGTTTTATAATAGCCCAGACGGAACACGACCTCGTCGGTCACATCATAGCGAATATTCACGCTTGGCAGCCAATCCGTATAGGAACGGCTAACGTTAAGCGCCTGGGAATAGACGCGGGCGGCTTCAAGCACCGTTTCATCATCACCTGCGTCATATTCAAATTCCAGATCCTCCGCGAGGAGTTCGCCCATCACGCTGGGAGCAGGAATCTCATCCTCAGGGTCGACCGAGCCAGTTACGTCGCCAGGAAAGCTGTCTTCATATTCCTGTAAGAGGACACTCGAACCGGCAGCGTCGTATTCCGTATGTTCGACACGAACACCAGCGACAATGCTGACATCGCCGAATTGACGCTGGGCCATAAGATATCCGGCATAAACATCTTCATTCGCCACATAGTTGGCGCCAGTCGACTCCAGCGCTGTGTCGATTTCGTTCAGCTCAAAATCATTGATGTTCGCGAAGAAGAAATCGCGGAACATGCCTGGATCCACCACAGGCCCGATATTGTCGAATTCGTAATCGACGGTCGTTGCAAAGGACGTCAGCAAAAGGTCGTCATCGCTGTCAAAACCATCATAGACCGCCAAATCTAGATCGTATGACTTTTCACGCAAACGAACCTTGCCGCCCGTTTTGATATAGCCAGGAGCGCCGAAGAGGTCTGCGTCTATACGAAGATTTGCAGCGAAAGCCAGTTCATCGTCTTTAGAGACGCCGTTTGTATACTCCAAGCCATCAAATTCATAATTGTCGGCGTCGAAATACTCAGCTTCTGCTGCTGGGTCAGGGAACGCCAGCGACGGAAGAAGCGGGTCCGAAACGTCGACCGCGAAGAGACCTTCATCGAATTTGGCGCGGAAATCACCGTCAAGACGGTCCGGTTCGCTTTCTTCAGCATAAGCGTAAGAACCCGACCAATCGAAAGTCACAGCGCCAGATGTATACTCACCGCCGCCGATGATCGAATAGATCAACTGATCCTCGAAGCGATCCTTGATGTCGCGATCAACCTCATACTCATCATCAGCAGCCGCGTCGAACACGGCGATTGAGCCAGAGCTGTTGCCGCCGTCAAACTCAGGATCGCCAAATTTGTTTTCAACGCGGGCGCGGAATTCCTGGTCGGAGAAGTCGGAATACAGACCATGCACATAAAGCAGCAGGTTGTCTGTCGCCTGGAAATCGAGGTTTAGCGCAGAGGAAAAGCGCTCACGCGTCACCTGATAATCGCGAAGCTCAAGTTCTTCCGGGTAAATGACGCTTTCATCCAGCACCCAGTCCGGGCCGTCCGCTTCTTTGTTCTCTGATCCGAATTTGCGCTTTTGCCAGGCGGCTGTGGCGGCGACGCCGAGACGGCCGTCGAGGAAGTTGCTGGCGAAGGCGCCTGAATAGCGTTGGCCGAATTCGTCCACCTGATTGGTGTAGATGCCTGCGGCTTTCAGTTTCAGGAACATATCTTTCTGATCGAGGCCGGAAAGCGTCGAAATCTCGACATTGCCGCCGATGGAGTCGCCGTCCACATCCGGCGTCAGCGACTTCGTAATCGTGATGCTGGAAAGAATGTCGCTGTCGATAACATCAAGCGGCACCTGACGCTGGTCAGAGTCTGGCGACGGCAGGCGCACACCGTTGACTGTCGTCGTCACAAAGTTCGGGTTGGCGCCGCGGATCGAAACGTAACGTCCCTCGCCCTGGTCATTCTGGATGTTGACGCCGACGGCGCGACGCGCGGCTTCGGCGACGTTCTCGTCGGGAAGCTGTCCGATCGCGTCGGCGGAAAGAACCGTGATGACTTTATCGGAGGCTTTCTGCTGGCTGAGCGCCGAGTTGAGCGCGCCGCGCTGACCCACGACAAGAACGTTGTCGATGACGTCTACATCTTCACCAAGGACGATATTTTGACGAACGACCGCATCTTCGCTCGGCACGGATACCCTGACGGTTTCCGACGGCGCTCCCACATAAGTGATGACCAGCGTGTAGTCCCCTGCGGGCACATTGCCTAAACGATACTGACCGGCGCGGTCCGTGGCCGTTGAAACACCGGTTTCTTCGATACGCACAACAGCGCCTTCGAGCGATACGGCTTGGCTCTGGTCGCTGACGCGCCCTTCAATAACGCCGGCGAATGCAGGAAGCGGCGCAGCCGCAGCCACAACAAGGACAGAGACCGCCGAAGCGGACAGGAGAGAACGGTTCATAGATAGCCCCACCAAAAAATTAACGCCAAAACTGACGCAGAAACATCAGGCGGGGCCATGCATCCAGTTTGTAACGCCGTAGTGACAGCTCAGTGACGGAAATGTAAAACTGGTCTTTGGAACGGCGACAGTTTTACACATTGAGAAATAGAAGCGCGACAATGCGCACCGTTTGCGCATGAAGCGCGCTTCAACTAACATCCGCGCCGCCAGCCCCGGGAGAAACGCATGTCGCACGACGAAATCATCAAGGTCAGTAAAGCCGCCGCCGAAAACACGCTTACGGACGCCGCGGAGGCAAGCGCAATTCGTGCGCAGGCAAAGGACGACCCGGAAAGCTTCTGGGCGGGCGTCGCAAAACGCCTCGACTGGTCGCAACCATTCACCAAGGTGAAGGATGTTTCGTTTGACGCCGACGATCTGCACATCAACTGGTTCTATGATGGCGAGTTAAACGCTTGCGTGAATTGTCTCGACCGGCATTTGCCCGAGCGGGCGGATGACATCGCCATCATCTGGGAAAGTGATGACCCGGCGACCGCCAAAAAGATCACCTACGCCGAAGCGTTCGAAGAAACCTGCCGCATGGCGAACGTCCTGAAGGCGCGCGGCGTGAAGCGCGGCGACCGCGTTGTCATCTACATGCCCATGATCCCGGAAGCCGCCTACGCCATGCTCGCCTGCGCGCGCATCGGCGCCGTTCATTCCGTCGTTTTCGGC
>JAUIEG010000676.1 GCA_030428745.1 Alphaproteobacteria bacterium | reverse complement strand
ATGTCTTGTCGCGCAGCCTTGAATTACAGCTCGCCGCCATCGGTGCGGAAAACATCATTCCCGTTTCGACCCCGGCCGCTGCGATCGGCGCCATGGCGAAACATCCTGACGCCATACTTCTCTGCGACATCTATATCGCCGGGGAAAGCGCCCAGCCGCTCGCCCACAAGGCGTCACGCTCATATGTTTTATTGTCGCCGCTCGCCCGCGGCCGCATCAATGAACTGCGCGAGGCCGGCTTTGACGGCTATTTCATCAAGCCAATCCGGCAATCATCCCTGCACACGCAATTGACCGATGATCTCGACGAAGCCCCTGCGACCGTTCAAGAAACAAAAATCATCGACAAGCCTAAAGCGGATGGCGGCGACAAGGCGTTCCGCGTCCTCCTGGCCGAAGACAACCAGATCAATGCGGTGCTCGCCACCACTATCATCAAGCGCGCCGGCCATTCCGTCGACGTCGCCCAAAACGGCGCCGAAGCAGTCGAAGCCTGCGAGCATGGGGATTACGATCTCATCCTCATGGATATGCACATGCCTCATGTGGACGGGCTTGAAGCGACGCGGCGCATCCGCAAACTATCGGGGCCCATGCGCAGGGCGCCGATCATTGCGCTCACCGCCAACGCCATGGCCGCCGACCGCCAGAAATGCCTCGCTGCAGGGATGGACGACTTCCTGTCAAAGCCCTTTGAGCCGTCGGACCTGACCGCGCTTCTCAACAAATGGGGCGATTGCGAAAGCGAGTGGAGCGAGGCGTCTTAAGGCTGGCGGCAGGCCACCTTATGCGCCTTTCTTTCGCCGGAAAACGCCAGTAGCGTCCCGCGCCATGACACAAGACGCACACGCGCCCCAAACTGAAAAACAGTCTGACAAGCAGGCCGGCGAAACAAAAACGCTGCTCGGATCCTTGTCGGCCTATGTGCGGGCCCGCAGTCTTGTCATGCTGCTGCTCGGTTTTTCGGCCGGGCTTCCTTTTTACATGATCTATCAGAACCTATCGCTCTGGCTCGCCGAGGCCGGGGTCGAAAAGGGCGAGATCGGGCTGTTCGCCTGGACGGGTTTTGCATTCTCATTCAAGTTTCTCTGGGCGCCGGTCGTCGACCGTGCGCCGGTGCCGATCCTTGAAAAGCTTGTTGGCCGGCGCCGCGCCTGGATGGCGACGGCCCAGATTGGCGTCGCCTTGACCTTGGTCGCCATGTCCATGGCGGACCCGGCCGGCAATCTCTGGATTGTCGCCGGCATCGCCGTTCTCATGGCCTTCGCCGCGGCGACACAGGATATCGCCATTGACGCCTGGCGCATCGAAGCGGCGACCGACGAAGAACAGGGCGTCATGGCCGCCATGTATCAATATGGCTATCGCGTGGCGATCATGGTCGCGGGCGCCGGGGCGCTGATCGTCGCCGACAATGTCAACTGGCCGGCGGCCTATCAGTTCATGGCGCTGCTTATGGGGGTCGGATTCCTCACGGCGCTGTTCGCGCCGAAGGTCGAAGTGCGCGAATATGTTCCCCCGCCAAAAGCGTCTTTCAGCGAAACCATGTCAAAGTCCGTGATCGGACCGTTTCGCGATTTCTTCGAACGCTATGGCGTACACGCGCTGGTTATTCTGCTTTTCATCGCGCTCTTCCGCGTACCCGATTTCCTCATGGGATACATGACCGGGCCGCTCTATATCGATCTCGGCTATGACAAGACCACGATCGGCGCAATCCGGTCGGGCGCCGGGCTGTTCGCCACCATGGGCGGCGTTTTCCTTGGCGGGATTGTGGTTTCACGCCTCAGTTTCAAATGGAGCCTGTTGATCGGCGTTCTCGGCCAGTCGCTGACCAACCTCATCTATAGCTGGCTGGCGCTATCGGACGCGACGACGGGCGGACTCGCCTTTGCGGTGATCGTCGACAATATCGCATATGGCGCGGCGGGAACGATCCTCATCGCCTATATGTCGAGCCTCACCAACACCGCCTTTACAGCGACGCAATATGCGTTGTTCAGTTCGTTCTACGCCCTGCCCGGAAAATTCGTCGGCGGCTTTTCCGGCTTCATGGTGGAGGGTGTGGGCTTTGCGTGGTTCTTCGCCATCACTGCGATCGTCGGGATTCCAGCCGCCATCCTCGTTTTCTTCCTGAAATATTCAGAGAAAAAGTT
>JAUIEG010000031.1 GCA_030428745.1 Alphaproteobacteria bacterium | reverse complement strand
TCGCGCATCTCAACGGCGCTGTTGCGCCTGTCTATGCGCTCAACTCTATTCTCGGCAGCGCGCCGATCATCGGCGACATTCTTGTCGGCAAGAAAGGCGAAGGGATTGTCGCTTTTTCCTATAGCGTCAGCGGCGAGACCAGCGATCCACGCGTCTTCGTCAATCCCCTGTCAGTGCTGACGCCCGGGATTTTCCGCAAGCTGATGCAGCCTTCGCGCACACCGGATGTTCCGGATGAGGGTGCGGATAACGAACAAGCGCCGCTGCGTGAAGAAGAGGCGCCGGACGCCCAATCTGAGCAAACAGAGCCGTCACAACAATAATTACTGCACGCGGATGATCGCGTGTTTTTTCTTTCCGATGGAAAGCTTTACTGCGCCGTCGCAAATGTCGTCTGCCGAGAGATTGCGTTCTTCGCCAACGGCTTTGTCATTCACTTTAAGGGCGCCCGCTTTGATATGACGGCGCGCCTCGCCTTTGGAAGCGCAAAGGCCAGCGGCGATGAACTGATCGACAAGAGCGGCGCTTGCAAGCTCGCTCGCTGCAATATCGATCGTCGGTAAGTCACCGCCGAGCCCGCCCTGTTCGAATGTTTTCTGCGCTGTCGCCGCAGCGCTTTCCGCCGCTTCGCGTCCGTGAAGAAGGGCTGTCGCTTCCGTCGCCAGGACTTTTTTAGCGTCGTTGATTTCAGCGCCCTGAAGCGCGGCAAGCCGGTTGACCTCGTCCATGGGCAAGGTCGTGAAGCGCGCGAGCAGCGTCGCCACGTCAGCGTCTTCAGCGTTGCGCCAATACTGCCAATAGTCATAGGGCGAGAACATGTCGGGGTTGAGCCAGACGGCGCCGCTTTCGGTCTTGCCCATTTTCTTGCCGGAGGCGGTGGTAAGGAGCGGAGTTGTCAGGCCGAAGACCTCCGCGCCATCCTTGCGCCGGCAAAGCTCGACGCCGTTGACGATATTGCCCCATTGGTCCGAGCCGCCAAGCTGCAGGATGCAACCGTGACGATTATAAAGCTCATGAAAGTCGTAAGCCTGCATGAGCATGTAGTTGAATTCAAGGAACGTCATGGGGCTTTCGCGTTCAAGCCGCAATTTGACGCTGTCAAAGGTCAGCATGCGGTTGATCGTGAAATGAACGCCGTAGTCGCGCAGGAACTCCACATAGCCGAGCTTCGATAGCCAGTCGTCATTATTGACCATCAGGGCGTCTGTGGGGCCGTCGCCGAATGTCAGATATTTTTCGAACGCGCCTTTGATCGAGGCGATATTGGCGTTGATCTCCTCATCGGTGAGAAGTTTCCTCTGCTCGTCCTTGCCGGTGGGATCGCCCACCTTGGTCGTGCCTCCGCCCATGAGCGCAATCGGCCGGTGCCCGGTTTGTTGCAGCCAGTAGAGCATGACGATCTGGATGAGATGGCCGGCGTGAAGGGATTTCGCCGTGGCGTCATAGCCGATATACCCGGTGACAACGCCGGACGAGGCTTTCTCGTCGAGGCCTTCGAGATTGGTGCCTTGCGCGATGAAGCCGCGCTCATCGAGCACGTTCAGGAAATCGGATTTGTAGGTCGGTTTGCCGCTCATGGATCTACTCAGGTTGGTCGGAAGGCTCGCCCCTAGCCTCGCCTCTGACGGGATAGATCAATGTCCAACACTATGACAGCCATCGGTTTGATGAGCGGCACCTCGCTTGACGGGATCGACGCGGCGGTGCTCGTCACTGACGGCGAGGATCGGGTGGAGCCCGGGCCGGCGATCCACGTTCCTTATAGCCGCGATCTCAAAATCTGGGTGCGCCGCGCGATCAAGGCGGCGCTGGAAGGCCGTGAAGGCGCCGAAGAGATCGGCAAGGCGGCGGGGGAGGTCACCTACGCTCACGCCGCCGCCGTGGAACAGCTCCTCGAAAAGTCGGGACTCAGCCGCAAGAAAATCGATGTGATCGGTTTTCACGGCCAGACGATTTTGCACCGTCCCTCAAAAGAGAAGGGCGTCGCCGGCCGCACCTGGCAACTGGGCAACGGCCGCACGCTCTCCGATGAAGTGCGTATCGATGTCGTCAATGATTTTCGGGCGAATGACGTTGCCGCTGGCGGAGAGGGCGCGCCTTTTGCGCCGATCTATCATCGCGCCCTTGTCGCCGCGATGAAAGAGCGGCCGCAATGCCCTGTCGGTGTCATCAATCTCGGCGGCGTCTCCAATGTCACCTATGTGCCGGAGGGCTGCCATGCGCTCGATCTTGTCGCCTTCGATTGCGGGCCTGGCAACGGCCTTGTTGACGAATGGGTGGAGCTGAAAACCGGCGAGCATATGGACGAGGACGGCGCGCTTGCACTCGCAGGCAAGGTCAATGAAGAGGCGCTCCGCATGATGCTGCTCAATCCCTATCTGCGCCGTCATCCACCCAAGTCGCTTGATCGTTATGACTTCAAGCTGGATCAGGTGAAAAAATTGTCGGCGGAAGACGGGGCTGCAACGCTGACCGCCTTTACGGCCGCCTGCATTGCACAGTCGGAGCCGTTTTTGCCGGACCTGCCGGGCGGCTATATTGTCTGCGGCGGCGGCCGCCACAACCCGGCGATGATGCAGGCGTTGCAGGAGCGGCTGGAGGCGAAGGTTGTGACGGCCGAAGATGCTGGCTGGCGCGGCGATGATCTCGAAGCGGAATGCTTTGCCTATCTCGCCGTCCGCAACATGAAAAAGCTTCCCATCAGCTATCCAAAAACCACGCGGGTTCCAGCGCCCATGCGCGGCGGCGTTTATCACCGCGCGCCTGTTTAGAAATTGGTTGGCGACGGTTTTTCCGCTGCTTCTTCCGCCGCTACGGCCGCGTCTTCTCGTGGGCGCTGAATGCGTTTGAACGCCTGGAAGAGGAGCGCGAGCGCAAAGAGCTCCAGCACGAAGGCGAACACCAAAGGCGCGCCCGGGAAATAAAATGGCGCTCCGTCTGGCAGGATCGTCGCGCCGAAAAGCGTGAAGGGCTCGCCCGGCGAGGAGAACGCGGCGAAAAGCTGCGTCATGATCCATGGGCTGAACACCATGGTGAGGCTGTTGAGCGCCGCGATGGCGCCTTGGAGTTCACCTTGGGCGTTCGGCGGAATGGTGCGTGACATGATGCCTTGCAGCGATGGCTGGGCGAGCCCGCCCAGGGCGGTGAAGGTCAGGATGACAAAAATCATCCACCCCTTTCCGGCAAGTGCAAAACAGAGATAGCCGACCGCCGTGATGCTTAGGCCAATGAGGGCTGCTCTGCGCTCTCCAAGTCTTGGAATCGCGACGCGCGTCAGTCCGCCCTGAACAAGCCCCGACATGAGACCCATATACATGAGCGAGGCGCCGATCATGGCCTCGCTCCAGGAGAACTTTTCAATCGCGTAATAGGACCAGATCGACGGATAGGTCCAATGGGCGAGCTGCGCAAAGAAAAGCACCGCTGCAATGGGGAGCATGACCGGATATTTCGAAAATTGCCGGAAACTGCCGAGCGCATTGGCGCGCCGCCAGTCGAAAGGGCGCCGGTTCTCAGGCGTCAGTGTTTCCGGCATGGCGAAGAAGCCAAACAGGAAATTGACCGCGCCCGTCGCCGCGACAAAATAAAACGGTGCGCGCGGGCCGAAATGTTCACCCAGAAATCCACCGACGCCAGGGCCGATGATGAAGCCGACGCCGAAAGCCGCGCCGATGAGGCCGAAATTCGCGGCGCGTTTTTCTGGTGTTGAGATGTCGGCGATATAGGCGTTTGCGGTCGAGAAAGTCGCGGCGAAAGCGCCGGCGAGAATGCGGGCGATCAGAATAATCCCGATCGTCGGCGCGATCGCCATGATGAAGAAGTCAAAGGAATAAGCGGCAAGCGATGTCAGCATGACCGGGCGGCGGCCGAAACGATCAGAGAGGCCGCCAATAATCGGCATCATCATGAACTGCATGATGGCGTAAACGACAGAAAGATAGCCGCCCCATTTCGCCGCATGGGAAACGTCTTCGCCCGTCACCTCCATGATGAGCTGCGGCATGACCGGCATGATCACGCCGAAGCCGATCATGTTGAGAAGGATGGTGATGAAAATGAAAACGAAGGCGCGTTTGCCAGCAGTTTTCGCCATGTCCGGCTTCTTTCTTTATTGTGTCAGGTGATGGGCGTGATCTTGAGCGCCGTGATTTGGTTGCGCCGGCGGCGCAGGATTTTGAACCGGAATCCGTGGAACGAAAAGGTTTGCCCGACATCCGGAATACTCTGGGCTTCATGAATGACAAGGCCTGCGACGGTCACGGCTTCTTCATCAGGGAGGTTCCAGTCCATGGCGCGGTTCAAGTCGCGCAAGGTGACGTCGCCATCCACCGTCAATGATCCGTCGCCTTGCGGGCGCACGCCTTGAACCGGGCTGTCATACTCGTCTTCGATCTCGCCGACGATCTCCTCGAGGATGTCTTCGAGCGTCACCAGCCCCATCAACGCGCCGTACTCGTCGACGATGAGTGCGAAATGTTCCTGCTTTACCTTAAAGGCGTCCAGCTGCTCCTGCAGCGTCGTCGTTTCAGGCGCGAAGTAGGGTTCGCGGGCCAGCGCCTCGAAATCGATGGCGTCGGCGTTTCCTTCCGCGTCCCAGAGCGCGCGCAACAAATCCTTGGCGTGGAGAATGCCGATAATGTTGTCAGGGTTCTCGCGATACAGGGGCAGGCGGGTATGCGCGCTTTTCAACGCCTGACGAATAAGTGCGTCCTTCGCCATATCGATATCGAGCATCTCAATCGACTTGCGGTGAATCATGATCTCTTCTGTGCGGATCTCGTTAAGATCGAGCGCGCCGCGAATAAGGTCGCGGGCTTCCTTGTCGACCCGGCCTTCATGGTGATGAAGGTCGATGGTTCCGCGGATCTCTTCTTCTGCCGAGAAGACGGCGCTGTCTTTTGAAATGTCCAAGCCAAAAACGTGGAAGACGCCGCGGACGAACATCTGCACCAGCCAGGTGATGGGAGCGAGGATATACACAATCCAGCGCATCACCGGCGCCACCAGCATCGCCACGGAATCCGGACGCGTGATGGCTGCCGTCTTGGGCGTTACTTCGGCGAATACGAGCACGAGCACCGTCATGGTTGCGGTTGCAAGACCGGTCGCGATTAGAGACGCGCCAAAGAGCTGGTTAAAGACGCTCGCGGCGATTACCGACGCAAGAATATTCACAAGGTTGTTACCCAGGAGAATGGCGCCGATGAGCCGCTCGCGATTCTTGATAAGAAGGTTGACGCGGCGCGCATTCAGATTGCCGTCGCCTTCCAGCTTGTGCATCCGCGCTTTGGACGTTGCGGTCAGCGCTGTTTCCGATCCCGAAAAAAAGGCGGAAAGGAAAAGCAGGAAAATGATGGTTCCGATAGGCAGGAATAAGGCCGGGTCAAAATTTGGCATGGGATAACTGTCGCCGGCTATTCGCCGGTTTTCTCCTTGAGGAAGGCGGTGACGCGGGAAAGGTCTGCGTCTTTGGCGATAAAGGCGTCGCCGATTGCTTTTGCAAGGATCAGCGTAAGCTTGCCTTGCTCGACCTTTTTGTCCTGCATCATGTATTTTGCAATGATATCGCCTGTGATGTTTGACTTGAGGTCGGCGATCTCAGCTGGAAGACCTGTGCTGTTGAGGTGCGCCTTAACGCGGTCGGCGTCAGACGCCGGGCACAGGCCTTCACTGACTGAGTAGTCGAAAGCGAGGGCCATCCCCAGGGCGACGCCCTCGCCGTGAAGAAGCTTGTTCGAATAACCGAAATGCGCCTCAAAAGCATGACCGAAAGTGTGGCCGAGATTAAGCAGCGCTCGCTTGCCTTTTTCCTTTTCATCAGCGCCGACGATCGCCGCCTTGGCCTCGCAGGATTTCTTAATGGCTTGAATGCGCGCCGCGTCGTCGCCCTCAAGAAGGGCGGGCCCATTGTTTTCCAGCCAGTGGAAAAACCCGGGATCGGAGATCAGGCCGTATTTCACGACTTCGGCGTAGCCTGCCTTAAGTTCGCGCATGGGCAGCGTGTCGAGCGAAGCAATGTCGGCAATTACCGCCACGGGCTGATGAAAGGCGCCGATGAGGTTTTTACCTTGTGGAACATTGATCGCCGTCTTGCCGCCCACTGCGCTGTCGACCTGTGCAAGCAGAGTTGTCGGTATTTGGGCGAAGCGGCAGCCCCGGCGAAGGACCGATGCGGCAAATCCTGTCAGATCGCCGATCACGCCGCCGCCGAACGCAATGATAACATCTTCGCGCTCAACGCCGAGATCGAGCAGGCGGGCGGTCAGTTTTTCGAGTTCGCCAAAAGACTTCGTCGCCTCGCCGGGCGCCAGCGTGATGAAGTCAGCATCGACGCCCGCTGACGCTAGCCCTTCGCGGAGACGCTCGCCTTGCGTTACAAAAACATTTTCGTCTGTCACCACGACGGTGCGCGGCCTTTTGAGGTGCGGCTTCAGCAGCGCCCCGGCCTGGTCGATGAGGCGGCTTCCAATGGTAATGTCATAGGACCGGCCGCCCAGCGGGACATGCACGGTTTCGGTGGTCATGGCGAAGGCTCCTTGGCTGCCGTCAGGAGGTCGGGACGGGCGCGCAATTCATCGAGAATCAGTTCCACCGTATTTGCATGCGGACCCGCATGGCTGTCGACATGAATATTGGCGCTTGCGTAAAAAGGTTCGCGCTCTTTCATCAGCCTGATCACAGTCTCCCGCGGGTCATCGTTCTGGAGCAGGGGTCTTGTATTCCTCTTGGTCGCCCTTTTGACGATGGTGTCCACATCCGCCCGGATCCAGACCGACACCGCCCGGTCGGTGATGAGCGCGCGGGTTTCGGGATTGACCACCGCCCCGCCCCCTGTGGCGAGGACATGGGGCGGTCCTTCGAGCAGGCGCTTGATCACCCGGGCCTCGCCTTCGCGGAAGCTTTGCTCTCCGTGCGCGGCGAACAGATCAGAAACGGTCATGCCGGCGGCTTTTTCGATCTCGTGATCGGCGTCGAAAAAAGGCAAGCCGAGATGCGGCGCAAGGCGCCGCCCTACAGTGGTTTTCCCAACGCCCATCATGCCGACAAGGACCACCGGCCGGGCGCAGGAAAGGTCAGGGTGTTTACGAGCTTGCCCCATGAGGGCTAGATGTAGGGGAGCGCGCTTCGGGATGCTAGCTAGGATGCTGATCGAGGCGACCATGTGAGGAAAAGCGGGCGGCTCGCCGGGCGAAATTGGCGCGCTGACCGGCGAGGGGCCTCGAAGGGAGCGGTTTCGTGCGGTTTGTAGGAATTTTGTTGCTGGCGGCCCTGGCCGGGCTGATCGGACTTTTCGTTTACGGCCAGATGATGGAGCCTGAGACCCGCGAAATTCAAACGGAAGCCAATTATGACGCGCAATAAGCTCCTTGCCGCAGCGGCCTCCGCATTCGTCGCCGGGGCGATCGCGCCCTTCGCCCCCGTCGCCCCCGTCGCCATGGCTCAGATCGCCGCCCCTGAAAGCGTTGAAACCGCACAGCTCCCGACGGATGCGTTCGCTATTGGCGGGCTCGACGAGGGTGACCGAGCGTTGCCGGGGACGCTCTGGGCCGACGCCGATCCGCAGATGCTTGATTTTCTGTTGTCACATGCGCCGGTGCGTCCGGCTTCGCCGAGCCTCGGCGAAGCCATGCGGCGCACGCTTCTGTCGCCGGGCGCAAAGCCGGCCGGTGCGGACGCTTCGCTTGGCGGGAAAAAGCTGTTGGCGCTGGCGCGAGCCGGGTTCGTTGATGAAGCCCGCAATATTGCAAGTCTCGCCACCTCGGGCCGAAACGATCTTTCTGTGGCGGAAGCCGAGGCGACGATCAGCCTCTTAGGCGGTGATGCGGACAGCGCCTGCCGTCGCGGGGCAGGGCTTTCAGGCGGGCGCGAAGCGATTTTCTGGGTGCGGCTCAGAGCTTTCTGTTACGCCCGGGCCGGCGAACTGGACGCTTTCGATCTCACCATGAATCTGCTGCGTGAACGCGGCGCCCTTTCTCAGGCGGATGAAGCGTTGTTCTTCGCTGCGGCTGCCGGCGCGCCGCCAAAGGACGTGCCCCCGATCAAAACCGCTCTTCAATATGCGGCGCTAAAAGCGGCCGGCGTTGAGATGAGCCTCAACGACCTCGCCGGCGCCGATGGCGGGGTCGTCGCTGCGGTGGCCGGGGACACAGATGTTTCCAATGCGCTGCGTATTGAGGCGACTATGCGCGCTCTCGCCATGGGCGTGATGGCGCCGTCGCGCCTCAACAGCCTTTTCAACGGCGTTCAGTTTGAAGTCGCTGATCTTGCGTCCGCTGTCGATATCGCGGCGTCACGGCCAGGAGATCCGGTGACGGACGCTCTGCTGTACCAGTCTATCGCGGCCATGACAGCGCCGGAATTTATCCGCGATAAGGCGCAGCGGATTTCCCTCGCGCTTGCCCGCGCTGACAGTTTTCATCGCACCTATGCGCTGTCGCATCTTTACGCAGACCAGATTGCGACGCTCGAAGGCGTGATTGTCTCGCCGGAGGAAGCGTCAAGCTTCGCCCTTGCGGCCATGATGACGGGCGACAGCGTCGGCGCCGGCCGCTGGCTTTCTTCTATGGTCGGCGCCAATGAAAGCGTTGCGGCCTTGCCCGAAGCGCTCGGGATCGAATTTATCGACCGGGTCAACATGCTTTCGCTTCTTGACCCGCAAACAGCGGCGAGCATCGCCCGCGGCGCCGGTGTGTCGCTTCTTTCTAACGAGACAGGTTTGGCGTCGGGGGCCAGTGCGCATGAAGACCCGACGGTGACAGCGCGGATCCTTGAGGCGGCGTTTGATGCGGTCGCTGGTGAAAAAGTGGGCCAGGCCGGGCTCGCGGCGCTTGCAGCGTCTTCAGGCGCCGTGGCCTTCGGCGGCGACGTTGAGTCGGTGATTGTCGAGGAAGGGCTGGATGCGGCGGGGATGCCGGAGCTTGGGCGCCGTCACCGGTTCGAGCGCGCCATGGCGGCGAGCTTTGCCGGCGCGCCCGCGGCAGGGCAAGCTGCCGATGCGAGCGAAGATCGAGGCTTTGCGCCGCGCATCAAGCCGCCCAAAGGCCGGTGACGCCGTCGATGGAAAAGCGATGAG
This sequence comes from Alphaproteobacteria bacterium, assembly GCA_030428745.1. Lineage (GTDB taxonomy): Bacteria > Pseudomonadota > Alphaproteobacteria > Caulobacterales > Parvularculaceae > Hyphococcus. Next base: position 3,115 of record JAUIEG010000031.1, on the reverse strand, counting down.
CGCAAATCGCGCAGAAGCTTTGCAAACAAACGCCCGCCTGATTGAGGCGTTTCTGGAAATGATGGCGGTCGAACGCGCCGCCGCCGCCAACACGCTCAAAAACTATGGCCGCGATCTTGAACGCTTTTCCTCGTTTGCGCTGAAGCGCGGCGAGACCCTGGAAACCGCTGGCGCTGATGACATCGCAGCATGGCTGGAAGCGTTGGAGCAGCAGGGGCTGTCGGCGGCGACAGCGGCGCTCAAAACTTCCGCGCTCCGGCAATTCTATCAATTTCTGTATACGGAAGGCTACCGCGCCGATAATCCGACGGCGGCGATTGAGCGCCCGAAAACAAGACGGGCGCTTCCGAAAATCCTGAGCCGCGAAGAAGTCGCGTCGCTCTTTGAGGCGGCGGAAGCGGTCGAAGGCCCAAAAGGTTTGCGGCTCGTCGCCATGCTGGAGATTCTTTATGCGGGCGGCTTGCGGGTGTCTGAGCTTGTGGGGCTCCCGCTCGCCGCCATGCGCAAGGGCGAGCGGTTGCTGATCATTCGCGGCAAGGGCGACAAGGAGCGGCTCGCGCCGCTGACCGAGCGGGCGGTGAATGCTGTTGAGGCGTATCTTGAGGTGCGCAACGATTTCCTCGAAGAGGGCGCCTCATCGCCCTGGCTTTTTCCCTCGCGCGGCAAGACCGGCCATATCACGACGGCCCGTTTCGCGCAGATATTGAAAGATCTCGCCGCGGCGGCTGGCGTGCCGCCGTCAAAGGTCTCGCCTCATGTTCTCCGCCATGCCTTTGCGACCCATCTTCTCGATGGCGGGGCGGACCTTAGAAGCGTTCAGCAGATGCTGGGGCACGCCGACATCACCACCACCCAGATCTACACCCACGTCGCCCAGGACCGTCTTCGGGATCTTGTGATGTCGAAGCATCCTCTGGCCCGGAAAAGGGGCGGGAAATAGCGGAATTGCCATGGCCCTGGTGGACAAGGGTTGCCGCCTATTTGCCAAGATACTAGGTATTGCAGCAATCTGGATATCTGATCTCTAACCAAAGAGTCCCTATGTCTTCACCCATGCGCACTTATCTCGATTTTGAAAAACCGATTGCCGAACTTGAGGGTAAGATCGCCGATCTTCGCCAGATGGATGGAGAGACCGGCGTCAATGTGGATGAAGAAATCGAAAAGCTTCAGGGCAAGGCGGACAGTCTTTTGTCCGACGCCTATTCAAAGCTGTCGCGCTGGCAGAAAACGCAAGTCGCCCGTCACGCGTTACGCCCACATTTCGCAGACTATGTATCGCAGCTTGTGGACGATTTCACGCCGCTGGCCGGTGATCGCGCCTTTGGTGAAGATGCGGCGATCCTTGGCGGGCCGGCGCGTCTGCGCGGCCGGTCGATCATGCTTATCGGTCATGAAAAAGGCGCCGATACGGCGGGCCGCGTCCAACATAATTTCGGCATGGCCCGGCCTGAAGGCTACCGCAAGGCGATGCGCCTGATGGATATGGCTGAGCGGTTCAATATGCCGGTCGTGACTCTCGTTGACACGCCGGGCGCCTATCCGGGGCGCGGCGCGGAAGAGCGGGGCCAGGCGGAAGCGATTGCATCGTGTACGGAAAAGTGCCTTGGTCTCGGCGCGCCGCTTGTCTCCGTAATTGTTGGCGAGGGCGGGTCTGGCGGCGCCGTGGCGCTGGCCGCCGCAAATAAGGTTTTGATGCTGGAGCATTCCGTTTATTCCGTCATCTCTCCGGAAGGCTGCGCTTCCATTCTCTGGAAAGACGCCGCCGGCAAGGGGGAGAACAAGGCGCCTGATGCGGCGGAAGCCATGCGCATTTCGGCGCAGGATCTTTTAGAGCTGGGCGTTATCGACGGCGTTATTGCTGAGCCCGTGGGCGGCGCGCATCGCGATTCGGGGCTGACCATTGAACGTCTTGGAGATGCGGTGGAATCGGCGATCCGCGAACTCGAACATCTTTCTCCTGATGAACTCAAGCAACAGCGCAGGAACAAATTCCTCGCGATCGGCCGCACCGGCCTCGCTTAGGCGCCAGTTTAAACGATTGACTAGTAGGAGAGGGTGAGCAGGACGATCAGCGCTGCGATCCCGCTCGCCAGCAATATTGTCGCCATTGGCAGGTGTTGCGACATTCGCGGCGGCGGCGCCGGGAAATCATCGTCAACTTCATTTGGATCTTCCGCCGCCACGCGCATCTGTTCCCGTTACTTCGTCGAACGATAACATAGCGATGTTAAATTGCACGAGGCGTCTTGCGGCAAAGCGCGTCAGCTGCGGGACAAAACGCCGCTCAGGATAATGTCGCCGTTCTGGCGGATGTCGATGCGGGCGCCGTCGCCAAGATCAGGCAATTTGGCGCCACGTTTTGAGGTGAATGTCGCGTTGGCGCGACCCTTTACAATCTTCACGGTCACGGCTGTCTGATCGTTTGCAACGACGTCCGCCTCGCGTCCGGCGACGCCTTGCAAGTCGACGACGAGTTTTTTTGCGCCATCGCCGCCGATCAGAAAGGAAACTGAGCCCCGGCCCGTGAATCCGCTCACGCCGGTGAGCTTTGCAGAGAAGGGCCGCCATGTGAGCGGCAAGGCTCTGGTCAGCATGTCGATCATGGAGTCCCCCCGGACAGTTGCGCCAGCATATCAGCATGGCTTGCAAAAGTTAATCCGGAGAGAAGCGCTGGAACGTTAAGTCCTTGGCGCGGCTTTATTTTTCGCCGTGATACTCACCCTCGGGCAGGTCATGGGCGAGGCGATCGTCAAGATAGGTCTCGGCGGACTTGATAAACGCTTCAATATGGGACTCGAAGAAATGGTCAGCGCCGGGCACGACTTCGAATTTGATCTTCCGCCCCTTTTGCGTGCGTGTACGCTCCACCATGCCGCGCGTTTCTTCCGGCGCGCAGATCTTGTCATGTTCGGCATGAATAACGATGCCTGAGGACGGGCAGGGCGCGAGGAATGAGAAGTCATAAAGATTGGCCGGCGTCGAACCGGCAATAAAGCCGACGATTTCCGGGCGGCGCATCAAGAGCTGCATGGCGATCCAGGAGCCGAAGGAAAAACCCGCGACCCAGCTGAACGGCGCATTGGGGTTCATCTGCTGCATGTAATCGAGGGCG
>JAUIEG010000675.1 GCA_030428745.1 Alphaproteobacteria bacterium | reverse complement strand
GTCCGGCTTGCTTTCCCCTTCTAGTAGTGAGCGCGCGCCATCCCTTCAAGCTGCCCGTTCTTTTTGCCTTTGAGCGGGAAGAGGCGTATCACGTCCTTCCTTAAAGACGGGGGCGCTGGCTGGCGGCCTTATGGTCTTGCCGGGCGTAGGGGAGAGGCGTTCATGGGAAGGTTCAAAATTATTGACGTCGCGCTGATCGGCGCGATGGCGGCGCTTTTGGCGGCCTGTGCGCAGAGCGCGCCGGAAGATGCGCCGGAAAGCGTCCTGGCCGCAGCCGGGGACGATCCGGCGGCGCGCGCCGCTGCGGTGCTCGCCCTGCCGTCGCGCCCCGTGGAAGACCATATCGATGACGAGCTCCGAAAGCCGGCCAATGTGCTCGCCTATATGGATGTCAGACCGGGCATGAAAATTTTCGAGATGGAAGCTGGCGGCGGCTACTATACGGAGCTTTTGTCGCCGCTCGTCGGCCCGACGGGCGAAGTCGTGATGCACAATCCCGAACCCTTCGATGCGTTTCTTGGCGATGCCGTGACGAAGCGCGTTGATGGGCTCGACAATGTGCGCATCACGAAATCCAATTTCGACGATCTCGACGTCGAAGACGGCTCCATGGATATGGTCACATGGATTCTCGGGCCCCATGATCTTTATTATACGCCCGGCGGCGCCGAGCTTGGCGATGATGAAACCGCTTTTGCGGAAATCATGCGCATTCTGAAACCCGGCGGTGATTTCATCGTGCTCGATCACGCAGCGACGCCTGGCTCTCCGCGCAGCACCGGCGGCACGGTTCACCGCATCGATCCCGCGCTGGTGCTTGAAATGGCGACGGAAGCAGGGTTCAAGCTGGCGGGCGAAAGCGACGTGTTGCGCAATCCTGACGACAATTACGACGCCAATATTTTCGAACCGGAAGTCCGGCGCAAGACGGATCGCTTTCTCTACAAATTCAAAAAGCCCGAGTGAGTTAGTCTCGCGGCGCTGCGGCGCGGACGAGGCGGTCATTGATGGCCTCGCCAAGCGCCGTCATGGGAACCGGCGCGACCGCGATGGTTTGCAAGCTATGTGTTGCGGCGAGATCATCAAGGGCGCGCAAATGCGCAAAGAGATTGGCGGCGGCTTCGGCAAGGTCGCCGCTTTCGCTTAAGTTCAGTGACGCGGGACCGCTTCCGGCAATCTCGCCAAAGCCGAGAAACGCTTCACCATCTTTTTGCTCGCGGGCGTTGAGGCGCATTTTCGCGTCCGGCGCATAATGACTTGTCATCATGCCCGGCGCTTCGATTTTTCCATGACCGGCGGCAAGCGGCTTGCCGATCCGCTTTTCGATTTCTTCGCGGGCGATTCCACCGGGACGCAGTAAGGTCACATCCTCACCGTCGATTTTGACAATGGTCGATTCCACGCCGACGGGGCAGGGGCCGCCATCAAGGATCATGTCAACGCGCGCGCCAAGCCCGTCTTTTACATGTTCTGCGCGGGTGGGGCTGATGGTTCCCGACCGGTTGGCGCTGGGGGCGGCAAGCGGACGGTCGGTGGCCTTGATCAACGCCTGCGCCAGCTCATGTTTCGGCGTCCTGACGCCGATCGTGTCGAGCCCCGCGGAAACCAGTAAAGATATTTCGCTGTTTTGCTTTCGCGGCAGGACGAGCGTCAGCGGCCCCGGCCAGAATTCGGCCATCAGCTTTTCCGCAAGCGGCGGGAGCTCGACATAGCGCCTGGCCATCTCAACGCCCGCCACATGAATGATGAGCGGATTGAATTGCGGCCGGCCCTTGGCCTCAAAAATCTTCGCAACCGCCTTGTCATTCGTAGCGTCGGCGGCGAGGCCGTAGACCGTCTCCGTCGGCATGGCGACAAGCCCGCCATCATTAATGATGCGGGCGGCGTCGCGGATGTCTTTATGGTCGAGGACCGTCATGAGCGGCCCTATAGCAAACGGCGCGCGTCCCGTCCCCCCTTTCGTGAAACAGTGCGCGCGCCGCTTTTTCTTCTCTGTCAGCCTCTTACGCCTTGCGAGCCTCTAGGATGATGTTGAAAGGCGTCTGCGCCGCGACGCGGACGCTTTCAAACCCCGCTTCTTTCAAGAGCGCGGAGAGACGCGCCGGGCCGGCTTGCGCGCCAAGCGCCGTTCCCACTTCCTGCGATTTGGAGCAGGGCGTGCA